>JAGAEF010000316.1 GCA_017613255.1 Lentisphaeria bacterium | reverse complement strand
GTTCAAGACCTGTCAGTTCTTGTTTTTCTCTTCCCAGAACTTCGCCTTCTTGCTTTCCAGAATCAGTCCCACCTGATCCGTGTCGATGGGGAAGTACTTTTTCTCTTTCAGGTAATCCAGAAACGCCAGCCACTTGGCATGGTCCCACTGCCCGTTGTTCTTCTTCACGAAGTTCATGGGAATGGGCGATTTTGCCAGTTTTTTCAGGTTTGCTTCCTCCGGCGATAAGATCTTTTTCATTTTCGTTCTCCTTTCCTGCTCAACCTTGTTTACGGCTTGCGGAATTTATGAAATCCCCCTGTGAATAGTATACACCGAAAACGGAAAAAAGCAAAGGCTTTCTCCGAAAAAAAAGTATTTTCCTGCTTCGTCAGACTCCTTCCACGATCACCGAGACCCCGTCGGGGATCACCGAGATCGTGCTGTCTTTTCCCGTCAGAGTCTCGGCAAGACGCAGGGCCTCTTCCATGGAGGAGGCCGCCTTGAGGTGCATTTCCTCCAGCAGGGAGTGCGGACAGTCGTGGGTCACGAGAATGACATGGTGCTTTGCCATAATCCGCGCCAGGATCTGGGCCTCCCACTGATCCGGAACCGTCTCATTTCTCCCCACGGCGGAAAAACGGTCCAGAAGCTCCTGCGGGGAACGCATCTCCTTGAGCATCCGGAAGAATCCCTCCCCGCCGTGGCCGTCGGAACAGCTTGCCGCAAGGAGGATCACTCCGCCCTCCCGGCAGGCGGCTTCCCCCGCCGTCATGCCCTTCACGCTCTGATACACGTTCTGATCCAGCGGATACCCGCCGTTGGTGGTAATGACGATATCGGAAACGGGGACCTTGACTTTGCAGAGGGAGGAAAGAAATTCGCACCCCCGGGCGTGGGCGGCTTCCGGGTGTCCCGCAAAGGCCCGGACGACGGATTTTTTCTCATTGATGACCACGTTGACGATGAAGGCAAGTTTCGCACGGCGCGCGGCAAAGAGCATATCCTCGTGAATGGGGTTGTTCTTCAGGTTTCCCGTGCGGGCAAAGGGGCTTGCGATGAATTCGGCGCAGTGGTTCGCCAGAACCGTTTCCCTTGCGGCGATCCCGGGAAGGATGCTCTTTCTTCCTCCGGAAAATCCGGCGAAGAAGTGGGGCTCGATGAACCCTTCGGAGATCAGAAGATCCGTTTCCAGCGCGATCCGGTTGAGAAGCAGTTCGCCGCCGGAAGGGAGAGTCCCCACGTTTTTCAGCATGGTTTCATCCCGGGAATCGTGTACGGCGATCTTTTCATTTTCCACGATTTGCTGTCCGAACTTTTCCGTAAGTTCCGCTTTTGTCGTTTCCCGGTGACAGCCGGTGGCAATGAGAATGGTGATATCGATGGAAGGATTGTTCAGCCGCAGTCTCCGGAGCATTTCCGGGATCAGGACCCTGCTGGGGACCGGACGGGTGTGGTCGCTGGCGATGATGACCGCGTTCCGTTTTCCCCGGGCAAGCTCCTCCAGAGGCAGAGAGGAAATGGGCTCGTCCAGAGCGCGCCGGACCTCCGCAACGGGATCGGGGACGCCCGGAGGCAACGGGGCGCGAAAGACCCCCTTGAGACGCTCTTCCGGAAGAAGCAGCTTCATTCCGTTTCTTCCGTACGGCAATAAAATTTCCTGCATAACGCCCCCTGCTGTTCGTCGGCCGTGCCGGTCCAAAAAAAACGGGCCGGCCGGAGAAAGAAAACCCCGGGAACTTTCCCGGGGAACGATTTCGTCCGGTCCGGGGAAGCCGCAAAGCCTCCCCGGCCGACGGAAAGGATCAGAGATCCTCTTCTTCCTTGTTTTCCGCCTTGAACTTGGCGATGATCTCGTTGGCCACCATCTGGCCCACCACTTCGTAACGGGCGAATTCCATTTCGAAGGAGCCCTTGCCCTGGGTGATGGATCTCAGTTCCGTGGCGAACTTCAGCATTTCGGAATAGGGCACTTCCGCTTCGATGCACTGGAGCCCTTCTTCCGCGCTCATGCCCAGGATCCTGCCCCGCTTGTGGTTGATGCAGCCGGAGATCTCTCCGGTGTAGGCATCCGGCACCATGATCTTGGCGCTCATGATGGGTTCCATAAGCACGGGTTTGGCTTTGGCCATGGCCTCCCGGAAGGCCATCCGGGAAGCGATCTTGAAGGCCATTTCGGAGGAGTCCACTTCGTGGAACTTTCCGTCATAGACGGTCACGCGCATCTTTTCAACGAGACACCCTGCCAGAGGACCTCTGGCCATAGCCTCCTGCACGCCTTTTTCCACGGCGGGGATGAAGTTCTTGGGAATGGCGCCGCCCACGATGGCGTTGACGAATTCGTAGCCGTCGGGATTGGCCTCCACCCGCAGATGCACTTCGGCGAACTGCCCGTGGCCGCCGGACTGTTTCTTGTGCCGGTAGGAGCCCTCTCCCTTGCCGGTGATGGTTTCCCGGTAGGGGACCTTGGGGGCGAGAAGATTCACGTCGGTCTTGGCGATGTCTTTCAGACGGCGCACGGCCATGAGAAGGTGCTGTTCGCCCATGCCCTTGAGAAGGACCTGCAGCGTCTCCTTGTCCCGTTCCAGCCGCAGGGTGGGATCGTTGTCGCAAAGCTTGGAGAAGCCCTGCATGATCTTGTCTTCTTCTCCGCTCTTCACGGCGGAGATGGCGTAGGCCATGACGGGGTTGGGGAAGACCATGGGGCTCATGGCCTTGCAGTCCGCGCTGGAGCCCAGGGTATCCCCGGTCTTGGTGGCTTTGAGTTTCGCCACGGCGCAGATGCAGCCGGGAGCAGCCTCATCCACGGGGATCTGGGTCTTGCCGTTGAGGATCATCATCTGCCCGATGTGCTCCTTGCCGCCGTTGGTGAGGTTGATGACGTCGCTGTTGGATTTGAAGACCCCGGTGAGCACCCGGAAATAGACCATCTGCCCGATGAAGGGATCCGTCACGCTCTTGAACACGAAGGCGGCGGCGTCCCCGTCCTCCTTGGGAATGATGTCCGTGCCGTCCGCGGAGACCCGGTGGCGTTCCAGCGGGGTCTGGATCAGATTGACGATGTCGTCCATGATCTCGGCTACGCCCGCGTCCTTCGCCACGCTTCCGGCAAAGACCGGCACCAGAGAGCCGGAACGGATGGCGTCATGCAGACCCTGCTTGATCTCTTCCGCGGAGATCTCCTCGCCGGAAAGATACCGTTCCATGAGGTTTTCGTCGGATTCCACGGCCGTATCCATAAGCTGGCTCTTGTACTTTTCCACCGTCTCCTTGTATTCGTCGGGCACGTTTTCGCCGGAAAGCACATGGATGACGCCGGAAAGATCCGCTTCCTTGCCCTTGGGGATGGTCAGGGGAATGGCAACGGTCTTCCCGTAGGCTTCCTGGAGTTCGTCCAGAACCTTGTAGAAGTCCGCCTGTTCCCGGTCCAGCCGGTTGATGAAGAAGAATCTGGGGATTTTGAAGTCGTTGGAGAACTTCCACGCTCTGGTGGTCCCGAACTCGATGCCGTTGACCCCGTCCACCGCGATCAGCGCGGCGTCGCTGGCCCGGAAGCCGGAAATGACCTCTCCCACGAATTCGCCGTAGCCGGGAGTGTCGGTGATGAAGAACTGGGTATCCTTCCAGGAGCAGTTGAGGTGCGCGGCATAGATGCTGGAACGCTTTTCCTGTTCATCGGCGGTGTAGTCGGAAACGCTGGTCTTGTTGTCCACGCTTCCCAGCCGGTCCACTGCTTTGGCCTTGTAGAGCATCAGGTCGCACAAAGAGGTCTTCCCGGTTCCGCTTTCTCCTGCGACGACGAAATTCCTGATTTTTTTGGGTTCGAACTTCATAGATTTCTCCAGTTGCTGCGGAAACTTTTCCATGTCTTCCGGCCCCGCCCCCGCGGAGGGGACTTTCCGCTCCGTTTCCCGGTGCCGGGCCCGTGTTCCGGAAGATCCGAAAACGTTCCTGCGTGTTTAATGCTTCACAGAGGGCGGGACTTGTGTCCCTCTCCTCTTTCCCGTATTATAATATTATAACATAAACTTTCCCGTTTTGCAAACCGGAAACGGAAAAAATCGCGAAAAAACCTGTCCCTGCGCTTTTTGGGCCGTTCCCGGAGGCAAGGGAACAGGGATTTCCGCCGCTCCGGAAAGGTCGAAGGTTCGGAAAGCGGGATTCACCCTTTTCTTTTTGCGGCGAAGTGGGGGGAGTCTCCCCAGGCGTTGAAAACGACGCTTTCCCCGATCCTTTCCACACTGTCCTGCAGCTCCTTCCTTGCCTCCTCCGGGGATTTTTCCGCCCCGGTCTTTCCTTCGTAAAGGTCGTAGGAAGCCTTGCAGGAGGGGGGAGTGCAGTTGGGCATGATGACGTTTGCGCCCGCAAGAAGACCCATTTCCCTGCCGGAAGGGTGCAGGCTCTGCAGCGCGGTAGTGGAGGCTATGTTCACGTCCCTGAGCAGGATGCGGGCACAGGCGATCATCTTCAGGGAGAGGGTGAAAAGTTCCTCTTTGTGAAGCGCGAAATCCGGGAAGGAGGCGGCAAGCGGGGTTTCCGAATGGACTATATAGGGGCCCATGCCGATCATATCCAGATCCATCTCCCGGAAGAAGAGAAGGTCCCGCACCATCTGCTCTTGCGTCTGCCCCGGAAGGCCGAACATGACCCCGGAGCCGTTCTGGTAGCCCAGCTTCCGCAATGTCTTGAGACATTCCAGACGTTGAAAGTAACTGTGGTCGGCTGGGTGCAGTTTGCCGTAGAAAACCGGGTCGCTGGTCTCGATGCGCAGAAGGTAGCGGTGGGCCCCCGCCTCTTTCCATTTCCGAAAAGTTTCCTCCGTCTGTTCCCCGCAGGAAAGGGTGATCCCCAGTTCGTTGCGGGAAAGTTCCTTGATCCCCCGGACAAGGGTCTCTATTTCCTTCACGAAGGCAGGATCACTGCGTTCCCCGCTCTGGATGACGACGGAGCCGTAGGAGGCCTTCCACGCGAAAGAGGCGGCCTCATAGACCTGCTCCCTGCTCATGGTGTAGCGGTCCGCATGGAAATTATCCCTGCGGATCCCGCAGTAGTAACAGTTTTTGGTGCAGACGTTGCTGTACTCGATAAGTCCCCGGAAGCTGACCTTTTTCCCGATGAAGCGGCACTTGATCTCATAGGCGGTCCGGTAAAGAGCGTCAAGCTCCTCTTCCGTATGCAGGGCAAGAAGGTCGTGAAGCTCCTCTTCCCCCGCCGGACCGCCTTTTCGGATCTTTTCCAGAACCGCGTTCATTTTGCCAGATACTTTTCCGTTCCTTCGATGCGCAGGATCTCGCCGAAAAAGATGTGGTGGAAATCCTTTCCGGGATAGAACTGCGCAATGTCGTCGGCGGAAAGAAAGCTCTTCTCCTCCATGAGGCTGTGATAACTCTTCCTGCATTCCAGAACGAGTTCCGCTTCCTCATAGGAGGGCGCCGCAACGGTGCGGGAGGCTGCGGGAGTAAGACCCGCGCTTTTCGCCTTGTCGGGGAAATCCTTCCCGGACTTGGAACCGCAGAAATTCAGAGCGGAACGGCAGGTTTCCGGAAAGGCGCACAAAGTGAAGGAATCTCCCTCCTGCAGGAAGGAAAGCGTATGCCGCTGGGGCCGCACGAGGGCCATGGCGAAGGGCTTGCCCCAGAGAACGCCCAGAGACCCCCAGCCCACCGTCATCATGTTGTACTTTCCTGTGGAAAAATCCCCTGCGGAAAGAAGAAGCCAGTCTTTTGCCCACAGATGGAAAATCCTGCTGTCGAACCTGTCGAAATCGATCTCTTTTCTTGTCATTTTCGTCTCCTTTTTCGGGAAGCGGGGGAAAATCCCCCGCCGGAAGAATGATTACTTTGCTTCCAGATAGCGGATGCCCTTGACCATGCAGAACTCCCGCAGAAGGGCCCGGTTGTCCCCGTAGGAAAGGATGTAGTGCTGGCCCATCACGTCCTGAACGAAGTTTTCCGCAGGGAAGTCGAAGAAGACCTCCAGACTGGGCAGCTGGGGCGCAGGCGGCGTCCAGCCTGCCTCCTCCCACTTTTCCGGAGTCTTTGCCTCTCCCAGGGCGGCATGGATGGTGAACGCGCCGTCGGCGCAGGCAAGCCGGGCAAGGGTGACTTTCCCGGTTTTGAGTTTGGAAACGTTCAGCAGACCTTCTCCGAAGGAACCGAAGGCGTTGGGCATGACCGTGACTTTGCCGTCCACGATGGAGGAGGGCACATAGTCGGGCACCCCCATGAGGGCGGATTTTTCCGTGAACTCGTAGAATTCCAGATAGGCGGGACTCTTCCCGGTAAGGTACTTGACGATAAGCTCCGTGACCGCCCCGCAGGAATCGTTTTCCGGGACCGTGGGGATGTCCATTTTGTCGTGGAGAAGGGTCATGGAACCCGCCGGAGCGAATTTCAGGAGTTTCTTTACGCCGTCCACGTCGCAGAAGGAGAAGGCGTCATAGTTCCTTTCCCGGATCTTTTCCATGAAGGCGAGTGCGACCTTCACGGAGTTTTCCACCGTGCCTTCCTGCGGCGCCTTGATGAAATCCCACTCCCTGCGGATGTGCTCGGCGCCAGAAGCGATGTCGGAATCGGAAAGCTTCTCCATGAGATCCCTGATCTCCAGAAGATCGAAGTGTTCGATTTCCGCCCCGATGACGCTTTTGAGCGCGCTGCCGTCATAGAGTGTGCCGTAAAGCCGCATGTCCCGGTAGCCCGCCATGCCGATTTTCGCCTCCTTCATCATGGCGGAAGCGCGGCAGGCGGCAAGGAAGGAGACCGCCTCGTCGTACCGGGGGGCGGAATCCTTGAAGTTCACCAGATACTTGAAGGTGAATCCCATATCCTCCATGGGCTTGCGCAAGGCGGTGGTCCCCGCCTGATCGGCGGTGGTGACGAAATGACCGTCCGCGCGCCAGCCGCTTAACCCCCAGAGAAGCATGGGTTTTTGCTTGAAGGGCTCGATGGTCTTGATGACCGCCCAGGTGGGGATCCAGCCCGCCACGCACACCACAAGGGCGTCGAAATCGCCTGCGGAAAGGTCCCGCACCGCCCTTGCCGCATTCTTCCCTTCGGGGTCATCGCTTACGGGAGGCGTTTCCAGAAGTTCCACGCCCCGTTTTTTGAGTTCATCCGCGGCGGTGCGGCAGCGTGTCACGATGAATTCGGGCGGCGTATTCACTTCTCCGAACCCGACGAACCCGGCCTTGATCTTTCTCATGATTTTTTCCTTTCTCTCAGTAAATTTACTTGTCTTTTCCGAACGTAGGCAGAAGAAGACGGTTGATTTTTCTGTATCGGGCAAAACATTTTCCGTAAGTTTCCGCATCCCCGGAGGGATAAACGGTCAATCCTTTCCTCACCATCCTTTTCGCCCCTTCGGCGGGGGAGGAAAAGATCTTTGCCGCCGTCGCCCCGAGAATGGCGGCTCCCAGACTGGTGGCTTCCGCGCACTCCGTGACCGTCACGGGAATATTCAGCACGTCCGCCTTGATCTGGAGCCAGAGACGGCTTTTGGAAGCGCCTCCCAGACTGCGCAGCTCCTTTACGGAAAGCCCCGCATTCTTCATGGCCTCCAGATTGTCTTTAAGAAGATAGGCCACACTCTCCATGCACGCCCTTGCAATGTGTCCCTTTTTGTGGGCCAGCGTGAGCCCGTAAACGACGCCTCTTGCCTCCGGATTGCAGTCCGGAGAGACGGCGCCTGCCATGTGGGGGAGAATGATGACCCCCTCGCTTCCCGCCGGGACTTTGGAAGCCTCTTCGTCGAAGGTCCTGTAATCCAGATTCGAAGCGAACTCGTCCCTGAAGTACTTGAGAAGCATTCCCGCCGTGGGCGCCCAGGGGAGCAGGACAAAGGAGCCTTTCGTGCTTCCCAGATAGGTGCTCACCTGTCTGGCTTCGTCGTAGACGAGATGCCCGAACGGCGCGCACAGCGCAAGGGTGCAGCCGGTGGTTTCGGAGATCATCCCCTCTTCGCAGCAGCCGCTTCCCAGATTTCCGCAGACGTGGTCGATGGGGCACAAGGAGACCACACAGCCCGGCGGCAGGAGGGAGTCGTTTTCCTTCACGATCCCGGCGCACTCGCCCCCGTGGGTGAGACGGGGGAGATTTTCTTCCGTGATCCCCAGAAAATCCAGCATGGGCCCGTACCAGTGTCCCGTGCGGATGTCGAAATACTCCGTGGAGGGGAGCATCCCCCGGCAGGTGGCCAGTTCTCCCGTGAGGCGCCACAAGATGTAGTCTTCCGCCATGAGATACTTTTCCGTTGCGGCAAAGACCTTTTCCTCATGCCTTTTCAGATGGAGGATCTTGGCGGCGGGCCAGCAGGGAAGCATCTCCGTCTGGCCCGACATGCGGAAAAGCTCTTCGGGAGAAAAGGCTTCCTTCAGTATTTCCGCTTCCTCCCCCGCCCGGTTGTCCAGCCAGACCACCGCCTTCCGGGAGGGATTCCTGTCTCTGCCCAGATAGACCAGCGTTTCCGCCTGACCCGTTATTCCCGCGGAAACGATCTCTTCCGGATCGCATTTCGCCTGCGAAACGGCCTGAGCAACGGCTTTCTTGACCGATTCCCAGTAGACGGTCGGGTCCAGCTCCACGATGTCCGGTCCGGGCGTTTCCAGAGTGTATTCGGAAAGCCCCGTCCCTCTGGGCACGCCGTCCAGGTCGAAAAGAACCGTTTTCACCCCGGTGGTGCCTATGTCGATCCCCATGCAGAATTTCATGCTTTTTCCTCTTTCCCGTCCTCGAAAAGTCTGTTGATCTCTTTTACGGTGATGTCCGCCAGCTGATACCCGCCCTCGGATCCCACCTGCCCGTTGATGATGAGTCCGCCGTACCCGCCGAACCGTTCCCCGTCCGGACTGGGCAGGTAGCCGCAGGGATGGTCTCCGCCCGCGGCAAGCTGGACGAGAAAGGTCTGGAGAGCCTTGCTTCTCGCCTTGATGATCTGCCCGTAGTAGAGATAGAGCTCGAAGGGATTGGTGGCTATGGCGATATCTCCCAGCCGGACCACATTCATGTCGAACCCCAGAAAAGGATCCTTGTCCTGTTCCTCGTACCTGCGGATGAGGGCCTGCTGGTTCTTGATGAGAACGAAGTGGTGCAGTTTGCTGTCGTAGGGGCCGGGACCGGAAAGCGCCTCTTTGGCGTGGGTCTCTTTGCAGAACTCCCGGAAGGCTTCCGCTTCCGGCATGACGGCGACAAGCCGGGCAAGTTCCTCTTTGGCCTTCACATACTCCGGATACGTCGCCCGGCGGCGGGGCAGAGTCACATGCAGAGAAGTGTGTTTGAGTTCCGGGGAGTATTCCGGTGTGGAAAAGTCCGCCTTTCTCACGGCCTCCAGAAGACGGCCTGCAAGCACTTCCACGCCGTCCTCGTGCCAGAAATCCGGCTCCGTGGCGTAGTGGCGCACCAGATCCCGGGGGCTTTGACAGCCCGCGGGGGAGATCTGATAGATCGTACGGAAGGAGGGCCCGAACTCCTCTTTGAGCAGTTCCCGGGTCCTTCCGGCAAAGTCCGAAGAGATCCGGCAGGTGGCCTCCATGACCTGCGCCGGGCAGGCCACATTGAGGAACATGCCCGTTTTCTTCCCTTTTTCGTCCAGCGTGAAGAGCATTTCCACGCCGGAATCCTCTCCCGCTTCCATGCCGATGAAGTCGCTTCTGGTGGTGTCCCCGTACATTTCCGCTTTGCCGTTATTGTAGACGGCTCTGCGGCAGTGGCCGATCCTGGCGTTGCCGAAGGCCCGGAGGATCCCGCCCTTCCTGCGGTTGTGCCAGGCATCCGCCAGAGTCTGCGCCGCGATGGGGACAAGGTACTCGATATACTCTTCCGGAGAAAGCACCTCTTTATCCCGTTCCCGCCACACGTCGGAAAGCCCCGTAGACGTGGCGGAGGGGCCGGTGTGGGTGTGGATGGCGTTCAAGAAGATCTTTTCCGGGCAGATCTCCGGCTCCATGGAGGCGGCAAGCGCCCGGATCTTCCGGTGGAGATCCTGCTGGAAGTTGACCAGGTCGAGAGAGGCTGTGATAAACTGCTCCTCCCCGGAATCGAAGGCGGCCGCAACGCATTTCAAAGGGGAATGGATCCCCGTGGCCGTACGGGCATAGTACTGCCCGTACAGCGCGATCTTCTTGTCCGTTTGCGGAGTGATGTCCGCTTCGCTCCAGCCGATCAAAAGCTCCTTCACTGCTCACTCCCCGAACATCTTGTTGATTTCCGCCACGGTATCGTCGCAGAGCTTGTAGCCGCCGTCGGAGCCCACCTGCCCGTTGACGACCAGTCCTCCGTAGCCGCCGAATCTTTCCCCGGCGGGGCTGGGCAGATACCCGGCATGGAAGGAGGCGCCGTTGCACAGCTGGACAAGGAAGGTCTGTTTGGCTTTGCTTCTGGCCTTGATGATCTGTCCGTAATAGAGATAGAGTTCGAAGGGGTTGGTGGCTATGGCGATCTCTCCCATGCGGATGACGTTCATGGGGAAGGTGATG
Organism: Lentisphaeria bacterium; assembly: GCA_017613255.1. Classification (GTDB taxonomy): domain Bacteria; phylum Verrucomicrobiota; class Lentisphaeria; order Victivallales; family UBA1829; genus RGIG5327. The sequence goes on along the minus strand of JAGAEF010000316.1, from coordinate 2,515 downwards.
ACCGGACTGGCATCCTGATTTTCATACCGGACAAGGACCGCCTTTTCGATCTTGATGAGGGAGAAGTGGTGCTTCTTGTCGTCATAGGGGCCGTGTCCGTCCTTCTTCTCGTTGGCGTGGGTTTCGTCGCAGAAGGCGATGAAGGCCTCCTTTTCGGGCTGGATGGCGAGCAGACGGGCAAGTTCCGCCTTGGCCTTGAGATAGTCCGGGTAGGAGACTCTTCTGCGGGGAAGGGAAACGGTCACCTGCTTGCTTTCGAAGGCGGGTTCATAGTCGATCTTTCCGATCTCAGCTTTTGTCACGGTATGGAGGAGACGATTGGAAAGCTCCTCCACGCCGTCCGCGTGCCAGAAATCCGGTTCGGTGGCGTAGTGCCGCACCAGATCCCGGGGGCTCTGGCAGCCTGCGGGGCTGATCTCGTAGATCATGCGGAAGTCGCTTCCGAACTCCTTCTGGAGTTTTTCCCTTGTGGCTCCGGCAAAGTCGGAAGAGACCTGATAGGTGGATTCCATGTCCTGGGAAGGACAGGCCACGTTGAGGATGAGTCCGGTCTTTTTCCCTTCCTTGTCGAAGGTGAAAAGCATATCCACGCCGGAATCTTCTCCCGCTTCCATGCCGATGAAGTCTTTTCTTGTGGTATCTCCGTACATTTCCGCCGTGTTGTCGGAATAGACGGCTCTGCGGCAGTGGCCGATCCTGGCGTTGCCGAAGGCCCGGGCGATTCCCCCTTCCTTCCGGTTTCTCCAGGCTTCCACAAGGGCCTGCGCCACCTTTTCACAGGCAAAGGCGCTGTATTCGGCGGGGGTGAGCATGTCCTCGTAAGGGATCTTCCGGTCCTCTTCCCGGAGACTTTCCTTGCAGTGCAGAATGGGATCGCTTCCCAGAGGACCCGCTTCCGGATTGATGCTGGGGGCGCTGTGGGTGTGGATGGCGTGCAGGAAGATCTTGGTGGTGTCGATCTCCTTTTCCAGTTCCGCCACTCTCTTGCAGACGCTTTCGTAGAAGGCGTAGGGCATGCCCACATTGTCCAGTCCGGCGGTCAGGAAGTGATCGTTCCCGGAAGAGAACGCCGCCGCCGTGACTTTCAGACGGGAATGGATCTTTTCGGCAAGCCGCACGTAGTACTGCCCGTAAAGACCGATCTTCTTGTTGGTGACAGGGGTGATGTCCGCCTCGCTCCAGCCGATGAAAAGTTTGTTCATTTTGTTCCTTTCTCCCTTTTCGGGAATGAATGTTGGTTTGCCTTTTTAGTGGAATATTTTCAAAAAAACTCAGTTTTTCCAGTCGTCTCCCGTCTCATTCCGTATCTCGATCACGGCGGCCTCTTCCGGAGGGATCAGGATCTTCCCCCGGGAAAGCGCGTTCCCGATGAGGTTCCTGCCTTCCCATCCGGTGGAAAATTCCGCGGGGGAACGGCCGAAATTGACGACGAACGCCAGAGGCCCCCTGCGGGTGACCAGAACGGTTTCCGGGTAGGGCACGGGCTCCAGTCCGGCTCTTTTTGCCGCAAAACGGATGATTCTCTTGCACAGCTCCTGATCGATGCGGTCCGCCGCATAGTATACGGCAAAGCCTTTTCCGTGGTTACGGACGGTGCAGAAGGGATACTTGTCCAGCATCGAGCCGTCGAAGCGCATGAGGACCTCCGCCGTATCCGCGGAGATGTATCCGGTCCACTGCCCGACGGTCCCGACGGCGTCTTCCCCGTCCAGTTTTCCCCGGACCACCGCGTTTTTCGAGGCGAAATCCGGGGAATCTTCATAGATGAGCGGATTCGCGCAGGCCACACGTCTGCCTTCCCCTATGGTGATGCCGAAAAGTTCGTGCACGTGTTCCGGGCCGCGGATGGCAAGATTGTTGCCGTTCCCGTCGTAACAGCCTGCCGCCCCGTTGAGCACCGCCACTCCCCCTCCGGCAAGGAACCGTTCCAGTTTTTCCGCCATTTTCCCGCTGATATGCGCCTGACAGGGCAGGACCAGCAGTTTGTATCTCTCCCAGTCCGCATCCGGGGAAATGATTTCCGCATACCCTCCCGTTTTGCACAGGGCCGTGAAGGCGGAGAGGTGGGCCTGCTGCAGGGAACTGTTTCTGGAGGTGAATCCGCCCCCGTAGATCCATTCGTTTTCGTAATCCAGCACCATGGCATAGGGACTGCGGGGAAGCGGAAGTTCGGGATATGGACGCAGAACCCGGTCGGCTTCGGACAGTATCTTTCTGAACGAATCATACATTTGTCCGGGCTGACCGAACGGAGGAAGTATGGAAGGATGATCTTTTTCATTGCCGCCCAGATGATTGTTCCACTGGAAATAGAACACTTTTTCATAGCCGTAAGCGGCGTACAGCCAGAAAAAGAAGCGTGTCATGTCTTTCAGCGGCCATCCCGGTTCCGGAGGAGCTTCCAGGATCCACGGTGCGGCATCCTGCTTGAGTCCGGCGTAAAGCCCCACGGAAAACTTATTTTTGACCGGATCCGTCATGGTGGCCGGATCGTAATTGGGATAATGGTCGTTTC
>JAGAEF010000315.1 GCA_017613255.1 Lentisphaeria bacterium | reverse complement strand
TTTTCCTCTTTCATCTTACGCCTCAAGCCTCTTGCTTTTCATCATTCATCTTTCATCTTTCATCATTCATCATTGGAGCGTAAACGAGAGTTTACGCTCATCGAGCTTCTTGTGGTCATCGCCATCATCGCCATCCTTGCGGGGATGCTTCTTCCCGCCCTGAACAGGGCAAGGGACAAGGCCAGAGACATCAACTGCTTATCCAACCTGCGGCAGACCTATTACTACCACATGACCTATGCGGACATCGGCAAAGGCTGGGCCTATGCGGACAGCGTCAATCCCTTCAGAAGATATGTCAATTACAACATGGCGTATTCCAAAGACCTGGGGCTGGGCATCGCCCCGTGGAGATACACGGCGGGGTATCGGAGCAGCGCCAAGGTCCTCCAGTGCGCCACTTCCAGATTGTGGAACCCCAAGGAGCAGAACTATTTTTCCACCTATCCGGTCTGCTCCTATCTCACCAGAGGCGTCAACGCCGCCGCCACCGCCAAGTACAACTGGATCGGCTCCAACCAGTACGGCAAATCCGATTCCTATCCCGGTTACGGCGGGACCTACAACACCTCCGGCGGCTACTTCAAGCCGGAGAGCGCCAAGCGTCCCAGCATCCTCCACTGGAGCCACTGCTCCAACAACTACGCCGCCTACTCCTACTTCTACGGCTGGCACGGCAACGGACGGGACGGCTGCAATCTGCTTTTCGTAGGCGGGAACGCAAGACTTTTCTATTTTCTGAAGGAAAAGTGGAACGGAACCTACAAGCCCGTAAGAAAGTACTACAATTCCTATCTTTATCCCGACAAATACCCCTGCAACGGGACTATGGTGAAAAACTGACGAAAGAGGAAAGAGGAATGATGAAAGATGAAAGAGGAAAGATGAAAGATGAAAGATGAAAGATGAAAGATGAAAGATGAAAGATGAAAGATGAAAGATGAAAGATGAAAGATGAAAGATGAAAAGCAAGAGTCTCAAGTCTCAAGCTAAAAGTCTCAAGATGAAAGATGAAAGGTTTGAGGCGTAAGATGAAGGGTGAAAAGAAAACAAAAGGCAATTCATCGGTTCTGAATTGATTCGAATATCAGGGTTTACTCAACTCATAGTGTGCAAAAAAACTTTAGAAAGGAAACAGGACATGAACAAACATTCATCTTTCATCTTTCATCATTCATCATTGGAGCGTAAACAAAAGTTTACGCTCATCGAACTATTGGTGGTCATCGCCATCATCGCCATTCTTGCGGGGATGCTTCTTCCCGCCCTGAGCAGGGCCAAGAAGACGGCCCAGACCATCTCCTGCACCAGCATCTTGAAACAGCTCTACCTCTATCACGCGACCTATGCGGATATGTTCAAGGCCTGGGCCTACGGGGAGTACCACAACCCCAACAGAAAACATACCAACTACATTTCCGCCTACAGCAAAAACTACGGCCTGGGGATCGCCTCCTGGAACTACGGCACGGGCAAGACCTACAAGATCCTGTGCTGTCCCACGGCCAGAAGCTATGTGCCCAAAACGGGCAGCGCCGCGGACTCCAACTATTTCCCCTGTCCTTACCTGCTGTACGGAAACAACGCCCCCGCCAACTCCCCCCTCAACTGGATCGGCTCCTATCCTTCCGGCAACATGAGCAAGAAGGACCCCAAGGGCGGCTTCTTCAAGCTCTCCTCGGCAAAGCGCCCCTCCATTCTCCACTTCAGCAACTGTACGACGAACCCGGACAGCTGCTCCTACATCTACGGCTGGCACAGGCCTAACGGTCAGGCGGGGAACATGCTTTTCGTGGCGGGCAACGTGCGGATCTTCGACTTCAAGGAAAAATATCACAGCACCCACGGCTGGACAAAGTACGGCGTGCGGTACTCCTATTATCACAACCGGACCAAATTCCCCTGCGGAGGGACGATGGATAAATAATACATCGGTTCGCCGCAACAGTTTTACGAGGCTCCGCCTCAATATCAAAGAGAAAGAATTTCTGCCATGATCCATCTGGCCCTTTACGGTTGCGGAAACCGGACGAAACAGTTGCTCAATGCGCTGCGCTCCGACGGTTTTTACTGCGTGCACGCCTGCTATGACATCAATCCTGCCGCCTCGGAGGCTCTGGCAAAGGAGTACGGGGGAAGCGTCTGCAAAAGCAGTTCCGAGCTTCTCGCCTTTCCCGGCGTGGACGCCTTCCTCATCAGTCTCAACCCCCTTTGTCAGGCATCCGCCCTGCGGGAGACCATCCCGGCGCGCAAACCCATATTCATCGAAAAACCCGTGGCCTTCACCGGGCGGGAAGCCCATGAACTGGCCGTGATGGCGGACGAGTATTTTGTTCCCGTTCAGGTGGGCTTCATGCGCAGATATCTCCCGGAATGCGTGGCGCTTTTCGACTTCCTCAAACGGAACGATCCGGGCAAACTCTTTGCGGTGGCCTGCGACTGGTTCCATCACGGAGAGGGCGTTTCTCTCTACTTTCAGAGGCACGATCCGGGCAATTTCCGCCTGAAAATGTCCCAGATCCCCTTCCATTGCGTCCACATGCTGGACATCATGCTTGCCGTGGGAGGCCCCGTGAAGAGAGTGACCAGTCAGGCCATTTCCGGCGTGAGCGGCCAGCTTTCCCCCACGCCCGACGATCTCATGAGCCAGATCGAATACGCCAACGGCGCCAACGGGAGATTCCATTATACCAGAATGAGCTATTTCGGCGCCATGGGCTACCAGTTCCATTTCGAAAACTACAGCATAAGGATGAACAACAACGAGACCGGCTACCAGCTCCAGATCTACCCCCGGCCCCGGTTCATGACCTCCCGGATCGGGCCCACTCCGGACGACCGCAAAACCTTCCTTTCCCATTACGACAAGAACTGTCAGCCCATGATCTTCAACTATCCCGCAGGGGAGGCCGCCCATACGGAGAACATCATGTACGACTTCGTGCGCATGGTGCGCGATTGTGTCCCCCCGGAGGCCAATCTGCATGCCGCCGCAAGGGTGCAGGGGCTTGCGGAAGCCATGGAGTTGAGCGGGGCTCTGAAAAAAAGCATCGAACTGGACGAGTTCGGCTGCCCCGTGATCCCCGAAGAAAAATAACGGGAACTACCTCATAATTATTGGGAGAACGATCATGATGCGGAAAAAACTGTCCGTTTTTGCCGGGATCCTTCTTGCGGCAATGACTCTTTTCTCGGCGGAATTCAAACTCACCGACGGGGGCAGGGCGGCCAGCTGTATCGTCCTGCGGGAAAATGCTTCGAAAACGGAAAAACACGCGGCAAAGGAGCTTTCGTATTTCCTTGGGAAAATTTCCGGCGGAGAGTGCCCCAGAATCGGAACGGCCCCCGTTGCGGGAAAGTACCCCATTTATCTGGAACTTACCGACGATAAAAGAGTGGAGAAGGAAGGCTTCCGGATCACGGCGGACGCCAAGTCCCTGCGCATTGCCGGAAGGGAGGAAGTGGGCGTTCTGTACGGCGTGTACGAAGTCCTCAAGAAGGACGGCGGGATCCGCTGGCTCACCCCCGGCGACGACGGCGAATACTTCAAGGTGAAGCCCACCATCTCCGTGAAAGAGGGCGTGCGGATCAAGAATCCGGATTTTGCCTGGCGGAACCTCCACTTCGTTTCCATGCGCTACAGCAGTCCCATCAAGGATACAAGGGACTGGGGGATGCGCAACAACGCCCGTTTCCGCGCAAGACTCAATCTCTTCGAAACGAAGGAACTCAAAGACCTGCTGGAGGAGCGTGCGGTGATCCCCGAGGCGGGCGGCCACTGTTTTACGCCTCTTCTTCTGGGGGACGGTACCGGAAAGAGAGTCAAGGCCGAAACGCTTTTCCGGGAGCATCCCGAATACTTCCCCGTAGTCAACGGCAAACGGACCATCTCCCGGGGCGGCGGGGCGGGCAACGCCCAGCCCTGCACCTCCAATGCCGACGTGATCCGCATCGTAGCCGACGGCGTTGCCGCATGGAGCAGGAAAGCCGCCGGAAAGCCCCTGTTGTTCGGTTTCGGCAACAACGACTGCACCCAGTGGTGCTCCTGCGAAAAGTGTCTGGCGCAGGATCCTCCGGAAGAGCGGAAGAAAGGGATCAAGTCCACGCGGTACTGGAAATTCCTCAACGCGGTTCTGGAACAGGTCCGGGCGAAAGCGCCCAACGCGAAAATGGTGGGCTGGACCTACCAGACTTTCAGCGTGCCGCCCAAAGGGGTGAAGCCGAATTTGAATCTCACGGCCCTCATGATCTCCAATCACAGAAGATGCTGGAAGCACGCGCTGGACGATCCCAACTGCCCCACCAACGGCTGGTATCTCAAGTACAACAAAGACTGGCACGATACGGGAGTGAAGATGTACTCCTACGAGATGCTCTCCCGGGCGGGGATCCACTTCATCCCCATAGAAAGGATCTGGGTGGAAAATCTCCGGTGGTACAAAAAAAACATGCCCAATTTCATCGGCATGCAGACGGAACGCAGTGCCCCCGACGGGATCTATACGAGATCCAAAGCCCAGCAGAAGGAGGGAAGCATCGCCTGGTTCCGCATGTGGCAGAGCATTTATCTTGCCATGTATTTCCACTGGGACGTGAATGCGGACTTCGAAAAGGTCGCCGAAGAGGCCAACAGTCTCTACTACGGCAAAGGCTGGGAAGGGGGGATCAAACCCTTCCGAAAGCTTCTGGAAAAACTTTTTCTGGAGTCCTCCGGCTGCTGGGGCTACGGCCACAGCGCGCCTGTGGGGAAATTTCTGGACGTTCCGGGGGCGAAGGAAAAACTGGAAAAATATCTTTCCTCCGCGGAAAAGGCCGCAGCGCTTGATCCGGACAAACGGGCCCTTGCCCATGTGAAACGGGAGAGAGAATTTTTCGAAAGCACCTGGGTGAAGGCCCACGAGGAGTACATCAAAAACTTCAGGGAGATCAAAGCCTATCCTCTTGCGGGAAAAATCGTTCTGGACGGGAAACTTTCCGAAAAGGACTGGAAGAACGCGGATACGGTCACAAGATTCACCCTCACCAACGGTTCCGGACTTGCCAAATGCCAGACGGCCGTGAAGATCGCCTATGACGAGGACTATATCTATCTTGGCATCGAGTGTCTGGAGCCCCATCCGGATAAACTCCTGACCGAGGTGAAAGAACACGACGGGCCGGTTTGGGGGGACAACAATATCGAAATTTTCCTCAACGATCCCATTCTGGGCGGCGCCTATTTCCACATCATGGTCAATACGCTGGGAACCGTCTGCGACGGAAGCGTGACTCCCGGACAGAAGGGAATACAGAAAAGCTACGAATCCCTTCTGGAGTGCCGCACCTCCTTCGAAAAGGACCGCTATTTCATGGAAATGCGGATCCCGGCAAAGACCGTGACCGGAAGCAAACTTGTGCCGGGAAGCGTCCTCAAGATGAACATCATGCGGGGGCGCCGCCTTGCCGGAGAGAGGGGGGAAAAGGAACTTTCCACCTGGAGCAAAGGCACTCCCCACAGCGTGGAAGTGTTCCATGCCGTGAATTTCGCCCATCCCCGGAAAGTGGGAAGCGGGAATCGGCAGGAGATCGATACGAGAGCGTGGAAAAACGGCACGTTCAACGAACTTGCCCCCGCCAAAAAGCGCAAGATCCCCAAAACTTGGAAGGTGAAGGATGATCTCATTCCTCTTCATTTCAGCTTGTCCAACGGGAAAAGTTACGGCGGGGAACTGGAAATGCTTCTGCATCCGGGAAGCACGGACAATTACTTCCTGCGTTTGAGCAAAGGGTTTCTTTCCCAGTCCCACGACCTGAAGGCCGTAAAATTCAAGGCGGTCTTCCGGGTGAGAGGGAAGGGGAAGATCTCCTTCGGCGTCCTGAGAAGGTCGAAGGACTGGAAATATCTGGGAATGAAGACGGTGGCGGCCATGGACGTGGACGAAAAGGACTGGGCCTATAAGAGCATCGAATTCGACCACCCCACCGGAGACCTTACGGAAAGACACGGCTTTCTCTTCTGGGTGAGGGAAGGGCGTCTCGACATCGACGATCTTTTCCTTGCCGGGAAACAGTGACGAAAACGTTTGTCCGAAAAATAAACAACAAAAGAAAGGAAGAAAAATGAAAAGAATGATCTCTGCGGGAATTCTGCTTTTCGCGGCGTCTCTCACGCTTTCCGGAGCGGAATTCAAACTTACCGATGGAGGCAAGGCGGTCTCCTGCATCGTGGTAAGCAAGGATGCTGGAGTCGTGCAGAAACACGCTGCCGAAGAGCTTTCCAAGTTTTTGGGGAAGATCTCCGGGGGCGAGTGTCCTGCCGTCGGAACGGCCCCCGTTGCGGGAAAGTACCCCATCTGTCTGGAACGCACCGATGACAAAAGGGTAGGGGAGGAAGGCTTCAGGATCACGGCGGACGAAAAGGCCCTCCGCATCGCGGGAAGGGAGGAGATCGGGATCCTGTACGGCGTGTACGAAGTTCTGAAAAAGGACGCGGGGATCTGGTGGCTCCTGCCCGGACCGGACGGGGAATATTTCACGGTAAAGCCCACCATCTGCGTGAGCAAAGGCGAAAGGATCAAGAATCCCTCTTTCGCCGTAAGAAATATTTCCGCCGTGTGCATGAACTCCAACAGCGTCATTTCCGACACCTGGAACTGGGGCGTGCGCAACAACATGCGTTTCCGTGGAGGCTACAGAAAGGGGCCCGCCGGAGAGCTGCAGCGGAAAACAGGCCAGATCTACAAGGTGGGAAGTCACTGTTATACGACGATGATGACCGGCTGGATCG
>JAGAEF010000039.1 GCA_017613255.1 Lentisphaeria bacterium | reverse complement strand
TTTCGTTCCAGAGAGCCGTTTCGGACTTGTGCACGGCCAAATGTTCCGCCGCGGCGATATACTCTTCTCTCACGGGAAACTCGTCATAAGTGTAGGCAAGAGCTTCTTCGAACTCCTTCTGCAAGGCGGCAATGACGATCTTTCTGGGCGGAAGCGTGGTGATTCGCACGCTCCCCTGATGCAGAATTCCCTTCCTCGTCCTCCTCTGGGCGGCGCCCGCCAGCTTGGAGCCGTCGGAATCCATCACGTCGTTGGGGGACGGGGAAACGAAGCACTGGAGGGTGGCCCGGTCGTGCTTGATCCCCAGATCCGGCTCCAGATGAGCCCCCCTGCCCAGCTTGGTGAGAGCTTCCATCACGGGTTCATGGATGACCCGGTAGCTTTCCATGCGGTTGAGTTCGCAGAAACGGTCGCCTGCGGGAATGGCGAAGGTGTAGGTGAGATCCACATCGTGATAGACCACCCCGCCCCCCGTGGGCCTGCGCACAAGGGTAAGCCCCTGCGTCCGCGTCACGGCGGAAGGTTTCTGGGAGTAGCCGAAGGAGGCGGCGGGCACGTTCCACGCGTAAAACCGGAGGACGGGAGCCCCCAGAAGAAGGGCTTCATCCTGCAGAAGTTCATCCAGCGCCATGTTCATGAAGGGACTGCGGGCCGTGTCATGCCACAAGTAACAGGTTTCCTTTTCCATATTCTTCTCCGTAACAAATTCTTATGGTTGTCTGAAAACGCCTTCGGGAATCTTTTCCAGTCCGCCGGAACGTTTTGCCCCGGAAAGGGGGAAAGCTTCCTCCTTCTTTTTCTCCGTCTGCCCTGCAGGAGAAGAAGAAGCATTGGCCCCCTCCTCAGGTTTTTCCGTAAGGGGACGCAGTCCGGCAAGAGGGGCTTCCGTGGAAAGAAGCTTCAGGTGGGCTAGTCTGCGCAACGCCTCCTGATTCTCCTTCCTTTCCGCGGCCTCTTTGGGGATGGTGAGGTATTGCAGCGTTCCCATTCTCCTCAACGGGGAAAGGTCCCGGAGCTGGGGACAGTCGTTGAGGGCAAGGAAGTGGAGAGGCAAAGCGGAAAGGGCCGAAACATCCTTTATGGGGGTGAAGTCCAGCCGCAGACGCTCCAGCGGGAGCCCGGCAAGGGGGGCAGCATCCCGGATGGGGTTTTTCCCCGCGTCCAGCACTTTCAGGCGCCACAGCCCGGCAAGGGGGGAAAGCTCCGCGATGCGGGTCCCCCGGCACACCAGACGCTCCAGCGGGAGCCCGGCAAGGGGGGCAAGATCTTTGATGGCGTTGTCGGAACAGTCCAGCAGGGTAAGGGGAGAGCCGGCAAGGGGGGCAAGATCGGAAATATTGTTGTTGTCGCAGGAAAGGCTCTTGAGCGGCAGCCCCGCCGCCGCGGAAAGGTTTTCCAGACGGTTGTTCCGGCAGACCAGCACGTTCAAAGGCATGTTTTCGATGCCGCTGAGATTTTCCAGATCGTTGCCGGAGCAGTCCAGGAAGGTGAGACGCATGCCCGCAAGCTCCCGGATGGAGGTAAGTCCGTATCCGGAAAGATCCAGACTCGTCAGGTTCCGGGACTGCCGCAGAAGCGCGAAGAATTCTCCCGTGACGGCGGGATCGATGGGAGCGTGATGCAGACTGATGATGTCCGACATGACCCGGCTTTCCGGATTCATCCGCAGGACCTGCCCGGCAAGCAGAAGCGCCTCCTTGTGTCTCCCTGCCCGCCACAGGACCCAGGCGTCCATTTCCAGAGTTTCCCGCAGATACCGGTAGTTGGGGAACTTGGCGGAGATCGCCCTTTTGACGGCAAGAAGATGATCCAGCCGCTTTTTCCGGTTGGAGATCCTGGAGGCGGCGGTGATGTAGGCCTTGAGAAGGGCCTTTTCCGCAAGGGCGGATTTTCCGTAGTCTTCCGCAATGGAAAGGTATTTTTCGATGGCCATATCGTAAAGCTGCAGTTCCACAAGGGTGTCCCCTGCGATCAGGGGAGTGGTGTTTTCCGGCCGGGCAAGCCGGTAGAGCTCCGCCTTGCGGATGGTCAGATTTCCGGAAAGAGACCTTATGACGATGCTGTTGAAGGCCTTTCCGGTGAGCGGGAAGTAATCCGTGGTGCGGATGTGGTCATGCCCGTTCACCTTCAATGTCAGAACGTCGTCCACACGTTCCGCCGTGACGGTAATCACGCTGTGGGGGACCGTGCGGCTTTCCGCCGAACCGATGGTTTCCTGCTGGAAGCGGCGTTTGGAGTTGTTTTTCACGATGCAGTCCTTTTCCCCTTCCGATTCGGCAATGCGGAAGGAGTAGGAGTCCGGCGACCTCCACCAGTCCGCGAGAGGTTTGCTGAGATCGGCGTTGAGGAGGATCTCCAGGGTATCCGTGATGGCGGGGAATTCGAAGGTAAGCACCAGTTTCGTATTCCCGGCGGCCGCACGGGAGAGGACAAGGTACTCCCCTTCCCTCGCGCAAAGCCCTTTTCCCGGTACCCACTCCCACTTCTCCGTGCTCTTCTGCAAGGTGGGGGAAAGGAACTGCAGACGGGAAAGATCCGGCGGGGCCTTCCGGAAATCGTGCCGGGCTATGGGGATCCAGTCGCTGTGCCACCGGGGGATCTCCACGGCAAGATAGACGGCTATGCCCAGAAACATGAGAAGCGTGAAAAGCGCCGAGATGGTGATGAGGAAGTGCCGCCGCATGAGAAGCAGACTCTTCTTGAAAAAGCCCGCCTTTTCCGCCTTGGTGGCAAAACCGTCGATGAAGGCCGAAACCTCGTCTCTCAGTTCCTGCGCACTTCCGTATCTGCGGGCAGGATCCGGATCCATGGCCTTGAGGATCACCGCTTCGATGCCGAAGGGGATCTCCCGGTCCGGAACGCGTTTGCTGGGAGGAATGATGTTCCCCCGCACCGTATCCTGAAGAATCTTTTTCACCGTGGAGGCCGAAGCAGGGCTTTTGTAGGTCACCATGGAGTAGAGGATCGCCCCCAGCGCGTATACGTCCGTGCGCACTCCCACGGAGGAACTTTTCCCCAGAATCTGTTCCGGAGCCATGTAGCCGGGGGAGCCCTTTCTGCCCTCGTCCTCCGACACGCTGAAACGGGAAAATCCCTGCTTCTTCTTCCCCGTCTTTTCCGAAGCGGAAGCGGAAATGCCCGTTTCGTCGAGGAATTTGGCGATTCCCCAGTCCAGGATCAGCACTTCGCTGAAGTCTCCGATCTGAATGTTTTCCGGCTTGAGGTCCAAGTGGGCGACGTTTTTGGAATGGGCGAACCCCACGCCGCTGCAGATCCGCAGGAAGAGGCGCAACAGTTTGTCGAAGGAGTATTTTTTGATGCAGGCTTCGTCTCCGGCATCCATTTTTCCCAGCAGAGAGGCGAGCGTTTCCCCGTGGAGGAGCTTCATGGTGTAGTAGGGAGACCCAGTGGAGTCCATGCCTATATCGTACACCGGGACGATGTTGGGATGCTCCAGACTGGCGGTGAGACGGGCCTCCTGAATGAAGTGCAATATTTCGTGCTTGGAACGCCGTTCGATATCCGGCATCATGGCCAGAGCCACGTCCCGCATGGTATCCTGATCGTATACCTGCAGGACCATCTTCATGCCGCCAGCGCCGATGCTCCGGCGGAACTTGTATTTGTTGTCCGGCTTTTCCGTAAGGTGAATGCGGGAAAGATCCTGCTCCAGAAGTTCCTCCTGCCGGGAGTCCGTTTCGGGAGGGATGTAGAGCGTATCCGCCGCCATGGCATTTCTTCCCTGCACGGACTTTCCTGCGGAAAGGGCCTGATCCGGAAGGGAGAAAACGTCGGCGGAGTTCGGGTTCCTTTCTTCCCGGTTCTCTTTTTTCTGCGAAATTTCCCTGTCGCTCATGCTTGCACCTCTCTTCAGGTCCGGGAGGGGCCGGAGCCCGCTTTTCTGCGGACATATTCGAAAAGAACGATGGTCGCCGCCTGGGCCACATTCAGGGATTCCGCATCCCCCAGCATGGGGATCGTCACATCCGCGGCATTTGCAAGAGGATCGGCCCCCGCGCCTTCACTGCCCAGGACGATGGCGCTTTTTTCGTACAACGACTCTTCAGCATAAAGATTTTTCCCGCCCCGGGGGGCAGTGCGGAAAAACCTTTCCACGCCCTTTTTCCGCAGGTTTTCCGCCGTTTCGGAAAGGGTGCCCGAACTCCTTACGGCAACGGCGAACTGGGCGCCGGAAGCGGCCCGGATGACCTTGTCGGAAAAGGCGTCCGCGGAGCCCTCCGTGAGAAAGATCTCCCTGAGTCCGGCGGCCCGTGCCGTCCGGATGATGGTCCCCAGATTTCCCGGGTCCCCCACCTTGTCCAGAATCAGGGAAAAGGGCCCCTGGAGGGGGGCGTCTTCCGGAAGCGTTTCCGGACGGCGGGCCACCACGATCAGCCCCTGGGAGACCTCCGTATTCCGCAGTTTGTCGAACTCCGCCCTGGGGAGAACAATTTTCTTATCCGCAAATTCTTCCCTTTCGGCAAGTTCCGGAAGGGCCAAGCCGTCCCGGACGAACAGATATTCCACAAGATCCGGGCGCAGGGAAAGGATCTCGCTGCCGGAACGGATCCCGTCGCAAAAGCACAATCCGCTCTCCTTTCTGCCGTGCCGGGAGGAAAGAGAGCGGATGAGAGAAAGATGTTTTTTCGCAAAAGATGCCATTTACTTGGCGGCGTTCTTCTTCGCCTCGGGAGAAGGTTTCTTTTCCGCAGGCGCTGGCTTCTTTTCGGCAGGCGCGGGAGTTTTCACCGCAGGAGCGGGAAGAGCGGATTTTTTCGGTGCGGGAACGCGGTTGAGCAGAGCGCGGGAGAGGGAAGCCCACTGCCCGGCCTCCCGGTTCACGGCGCCGGAAGCATTGAAAAGGGCGAGATATCTGCGGGCGCGTTCCATATCCCCGGCGCCGTAGAAAAGACGGCCTGCCCCGTAGGCAGCTTCCGCGCGGATCCCTTCCGGAGCCTTGAGATCGTCCGCTATGCGGGAGAAGAGGAGAGACGCGGAATCCTTCTGCCCCTTGATCTCCGTGAGATACGCCACGTTCAGGGCGGATCTTCTGGCAAGGAACTCATCCTTGCTCTCCTGAGAAAGTTTCGTATAGAGGGCGATGGCCTTGTCGTACTCTTTCTTTTTCGCGTAATCCGCGGCAAGGGAGAAGGAGGCGGACAGCGCTTCCGGCGCGGCGGCATTGTCCTTCAGAACGGCCTGAAGTTTTTCGGGGGTGTCCGCGTTGGCGAACTTTGCGGAAACTTCCGCACGGTTCTTTTCCGTAACGTACTTCACCGTATAGAAGACCGCCACAAGCACGAGGATGGCGATGCATGCGGCAAAGATCTTTCTGCCGTTGTCGATGAACCAGAGCTCGAACCGGTCGAAATTTTCGCTGAGGCTGTCGGTAAGATCCCCTTCGGGCGCGGCGGGAGAGGAGGAATTTTCCCTGTTCTTCTCCGTGCTTTTCGCCTCGGGGACGATCCCCTGGATCTTCTGGAGTTTCTGGATCTTTTTGGCTCGTTTCATCTTGTCACCTCTGGTGGTATATTTGATTTTGCTTTCTTTTTCCGGCAAAGTTCCGATGCATTCTCAATAATATAACACGCCTGAAAAGAATTTCAAACTCTGAAACGGAAATTGACGGTGTTTGGGAGGTTTTTTCCTGCACCCCGGTCCGGGGGAAGAGGCGGACGCACTTTTATCGGGAGGAGGTGCCTGTCCCTTTTGCGGCAAGGAGGCGGGCATAGTCCTCCAGCAGAATATCGCTCATTTTCTTCCACGGGAAAAGCTCCCGTACCAGTTCCCGTCCGTTTTTCCCCATTCTTTCCCGCTCCTCCGGAGAGGAAAGGAGACGGCAGACGGCCTCGGCGGCACCCTGGGAGTCCAACGGCCGGATGAGAAAGCCCGTTTCGCCGGTCTTCACCACCTCCGGGGTGCCGTCCAGATCGTAGGCGACCACGGGTTTCCCTTCCGCAAGAGCCTGCACCGCCACCCGGGGGAGCCCTTCCTTGAGGGAGAGATGCACGGCCACATCCATAAGGGCGATGTAGCGGCAGACTTCATCGGGCGGGACAAGTCCGGCAAAGGAGACGTGATCTAGCACGCCCAGCTCCGCAAGACGTTTTTCGTAATCTTCCCGGCTGGGGCCGTCCCCCACGATAAGAAGATGGGTGTCGGGGAGTTTTTTCACCACGGAAGCGAAGGCGGGGATCAGTTCCTCATACCCTTTCCGGGGAAAGAGCCGGGCGATGGCGCCGATAACGAGCCGGTTGCCCGGAATATGGAGCTTTTCCCGCAGGGCCTCCTCCTTTTCCGCATTCAGGAACCGTTCCAGCTCCATGCCGCTGTACACCACCTTGAACAGCTCCTTTTTCCCGATGTTTCGTTCCAGACACTGGTCGATCATGGCCTGCGCCACCGCATAGATCCTGTCGCAGCAGAGCGCGGAAAGTTTTTCGCTTGTGACATAGACGAGATTTTTCAGGAACCCTTCATAAGGTCCGAAGGCAAGTCCGTGGATGGTATGGACCACCACGGGCACCCCCGCAAGGCGACCCGCGATGCGTCCTATGATCCCCGCCTTGGAGGTGTGGGTGTGGACCACATCGAACTTGTCCTCCTGAAAGAACTTCTTGAGCGCAAAGACGGCCGCAAGATCC
>JAGAEF010000314.1 GCA_017613255.1 Lentisphaeria bacterium | reverse complement strand
TTTCGAAATTTGCTTTTTGGAAAATGCAGTGTATAATAGAAAGGAAAACGAATCCGGCAATCCGGAAGGCTCCCCGGAGGGGATCCTTTCAACTCCAAGGAAAAAGAGCATGAAAAAGACAAGGAATACGTCCAGAAGATTTCTCATCGCAAGTTCGGCGCTTGTACTGCTTTGCGCGGGAGGGTGCAACTCCTATACTCCTCCGCCCGCTGCAGTCACGAAAAGCTCGTTCACCAGCATTCCCAAGGAGGATCACCAGACCATCGCGCTCAGCGAAAAATACCTGACGCTTCAGGAAGCCCAGAATGTGGCGATCCGGAACAATCCCACCTTCCGGACGAAATATTATGCCGTGACGGCGGCCCGTTCCGCCTACTACGCGGCCTTTGCCCCCTATCTGCCCAGCATCGACGCCAATTTCGGCATCAAAGGCTCCTTCACGAGGCAGGGGCGGTATCATGAACAGAATCCCCATTCCAGGGCTTTCTCGGTCTCGGGCCCGGGCGTTTCCGCCAACTGGCTGATCTTCGACTCCTTCGCAAGGGAGATGAATCTTCTGGCGGCAAAGCACGGCTGGAAGAGAAGCGAAGCGCTGGAACTGGATGCGCGCAGAATCCTCGTGCGGGATGTGGCTTACGCCTACAACAGCGTGCTTCTTGCCCGGGAAAAGATCCGCATCGCGGAGCAGGACATGGAATTCCAGGAATCCATGCTCAAGGAAAACGAGCTGAAGTTCGAAGTGGGATCCGTGACGCTTTCCGATGTGCTGAACTTCAAAGCCTACTACAACTCCGCCGAATCCAATCTCTTTACGGCACAGAACAATTTCATCTCCTACAAGTATGCCCTTGCGGTCCTCATGGGGCTTACCGAAGGGAAGCTGCCCGACGACGTCAAGTTCCCCGGGATGCTCTCTTCCGACGGAGAGATCCTTTCCCCGCTTCCCGTCTATCTGGACATGGCCCTTGCCAACCGGCCCGACCTGAAAGCCTACCGGGAGGCTCTGGAGATCGCCAAGTACAACTACTGGGGATCCATCAGCGCCTTCGGGCCCAAGGCCTACTTCACCGCCGATCTGGGGTTCGGCTACAACGAGACCTACCGCACCGTCTACGGAGACTCCAACACGGTCTCCCGGTCCGATTCCTTCAGCCACTCCTACGGGCTGAACGTGACCTGGAATCTCTTCAGCGGAGGCGCCACCTTCTTCAACATGCGCGCCCAGCAGGCCGCCATGTTCCAGAGCGACTTCGAGCTGGCCAACAACTGGATCTCCACCATCGCCGAAGTGCGGGTCGCCTACGACAGCTACCTTACCGCTCTCAAGCAGGTGAAGCTTTCCCAGAAAAATCTGGAACTTTCCCGCAAGATCCGGGATCTGGTGGATGAAGAGTACCGCGCAGGAAATACGGAACTCACCCGTCTCAACGAGGCCCAGAGAGATTTCGTGAGCAACGAGACCACGCTGGCCACCTACGTCATCGAAATGCACAACGCCAAGGCCAAGCTCATCGCCGTGACGGGCGGGTACTGACCGGTGCGGCGCAAGGCCGGACACAAGTGCAACGCACTCCCGTCAAAGGATGAACAATATACTGCGCAGGGAGTTTTCCCGTGCGCAGTTTTCATGTAAGAAAGGATTGATATGAGCATCAGAGCAAGATTTGCCCCTTCTCCCACGGGGCAGGTGCACATCGGCAATATCCGCACCGCCATCTTCAACTATCTTTTCACCCGCCACAACAAGGGGGAATTCCTTCTCCGCATCGAAGATACCGATCTGGAACGTTCCACCAAAGAGGCCATCGACGCCCTTTTCGACTGCATGAAATGGCTGGGGCTGGATTACGATGGAGAAGTGCTGTACCAGACGACCCGGAGCGAACACCATAAGCAGGCGGCAAAGGATTTCGCCGCAAGAGGGCTTGCCTACGAGCTCAATCCGGGGGAGGCCAATACGCCGCTATTGTTCCGTCTGGAGTATGACTGCAGCTCCTTTCCCTTCGTCCGGAGCAGGGGGATGGTGAAAGTGGAGACCGCCCCGGGCACTCCCGTAAAGATCAACCGGGCGGGGGTGGTCTATTCCACGGTGAATCACAAGGGCAAGACGGTGGAAAATGCCGGGTGCCTTGCCGGGTTCAAGGATATGAAGGTCATGGGACCGGATCAGCAGATCCTTTTCCAGCTTTCCGAAAAGAATATCGGGGAGATCAAGAATCTCATCGACCCCGTCGTGGTGGAAAACGCCCTCTCTCTCGAGTTCGAAAGACGGGAAGTCTTCTATAACGATCTGGTGAAAAAGGAGCTTTCCAAACCGCTGGACAGCATCAAGGATTTCATCATCATCCGAAGCGACGGAAGCCCCGTATTCCACCTTGCCAACGTGTGCGACGACATCACCCAGAAGGTCACCCATATCGTCCGGGGGGACGATCATGTGGAAAATACCTTCCGTCATCTGTTCCTGTTTCAGAGTTTGGGGTATCCGCCTCCCGTCTATGCCCATCTGCCCATGATCGTCAACGCTTCAGGGAAACCCTACAGCAAGCGGGACGGGGACGCCTTCGTGGGGGATTTCCGGGAAAAAGGATACTTGCCGCAGGCGCTTTTCAACTATCTTGCCCTTCTGGGCTGGTCCCCCGGCGACGACCGGGAGAAGATGAGCAGGGAGGAACTCGTTTCCGCCTTCGAGATCGAAAAGGCCCAGCACTCCGCGGCCCAGTTCGACCTGGCCAAACTCACCAACATGAACGGCGCATACATTGCGGAAATGCCCTTCGACGAGTTCGAAAACGTGTGCTGGAATTTTGCGGAACGGTATGAGTACAGGAAGAACGCCGAAAGAGCGCTTTTCCGGAAAGTAGCCGCGCTCATGCAGAGCAGGACGAAAGTCTTTACGGATATCGCCTCCTGGACCTATTTCTTCGAAGAGGTCACCCAGTACGATCCCAAGGGGATGAAAAAGTTCCTCAAGGATCCCGTTTTGCGGGACGCGCTTTCTTCCCTCGTCCCCGTTTTCGCTTCCGGCACGCCGAAAAGCGCTTCCCAGATCGAGGAAGCCATCCGCAAAGCGGAAAGCGATTTCGGACTGGGGCAGGGGAAACTCAATCAGAGCGTCCGGGTGGCGATCACCGGGGTAACCATCGGCGCGGGCATGTACGAGACCATCGAGATCCTGGGCACG
>JAGAEF010000313.1 GCA_017613255.1 Lentisphaeria bacterium | reverse complement strand
CCCGCCACCAGAGAGGCTACTCCACCCACGACGGAGGAATCCACGCCGCCGGAAAGGAAGACGGCCTTTCCCCCCTCCCCTGCGCTGGCGAAATTTTCCTCCGTGGAGGAGAAAACAAGTTTGCGCAGTTCTTCGCAGGCGTCCGCAAAGGAGAGGGAATCCTTTTGGGAAAGATCCGGTTTCCACCATCTCTTCACCACGCAGAAGGTCCGGTCCGCAAAGGTGATCTGGGCGCAGGATCCGGGAGGGACCTTCCGCACGTCCCGGAAAATGGTGTTGGAGGGAACGTACTGCAACGTGAGGAAGTCCCACAAAGCCTGCTCGTCCACCTTTTCCGGGAAGTCGTCATGTCTCCTCAGCATGGCGGGCGTTGTGGCAAAGACGGTCCGGGAAGGCGTATTGAAGTAGTAGATATTTTTCCCGCCCAGACGGTCCCGCACGAGATAGAGAACCTTTTTTGCGCCGTCATAGAGGGCAAAGGCAAAGCATCCTTCCAGTTTTTCCCACGCCTTTACGCCCAGTTCCCGGTAGAGAAGAAGAAGGATCTCCGCATCCTCCAAGCACTTTGCATCCGGGTCTTTTTCCCGGAGGAAGGAGACAAGCTCCTTCCGGTTGAGGAAAACGCCGTCCAGAAGCACGAAGGAAGGATCCGCACCCGTTTCGGAGGGGAGCTGAAAACCGTTTTCCGGAAAGGTCTTTCCCAGAACGCCATGGGCAAAGGAAAAGACCTGGGAGGGAAACTCCTTTTCCCCGTCCCCGGCGGCAAGCATGGAGGCAAGATTTTCCTTTGCCCGTCGGGTGTTCTCCTCCCCCGCTTCCGTGTTGACGATCCCCGCGATGCACTTCATGACAGTGTTCCTTTCCCCCCGTTCCCGGGGATATGATTTTTTCCGGCGCATGTTTTTCTGTACAGACGGACCTTTTCCCTCACGGAGGGGGAAAAGCACTCTTTGAGAAAGGTTTCCAGCACGATCTCCACGGCAAGGGGGGAAGGATGCACAAGATCCTCCCGGTAGAACCGGTAGTCCCGCAGGGAATCGTTCACGATCTCGTAGGCGGGAAAGTAGGCGACTTTTTCCCGGTCCAGCACGTCTTCCACGGCGCACCGCAGTCTCGCCTTGCTCACGCTGTTGAGGAGAGGCTCCCCCGGATAGTGGCGCACGGGAGAGAGGGAAAAGACGATCACGCCCTTTCCATTGCATTTGCGGATGCTTTCCACGATCCTGACACAGCTTTCCAGGCACTTTTCTGAGGAGAGAAGGCTTCTTTCGAAGGTTTCCTGGGGGAGCCTGTGACAGTTGGCGGCTACCTTCCCCGTCTCCCGCACCCTGTAGACCACGGCGGAGGAGAGAGTGAGAAAGATCCCGTCCGCCCGGGCAAGTCCGGCTTGGAAGGCTTTCAGGGCCTCGTTTGCCGCAGAGACGGCGGAACACCTTTCTTCCCGGGAAAATCTCCCGTGATGAGAAAAGGAGCGCCACAATCCGTCATAAAAGAAGAAATCCTCCTCCGTATAAAGGCGGTTTTCCGCGATCCTTTCCAGAGAATCGGCAATGGAGACGGGATTGTACAGGATCCCGTTGGGGTTTTCCCGGATGGAAAGGCCCGCCCCGGAAAGGAGAGAAACGATCTCCTCGGAAAAACAGGAGCCCATGGAAACGAAAACGCTTTTTTCATCCCATTTCCCGTACTTCCAGGAAAAGGGGACTTCCTGAAAGCACTGTCCCCATTTTTCCGCTGAAAATGAGCCTTTTTCCATTACACGACCCCTCCCCCCGCGGCCCGCAAAAGCCTTTCCCGCAGGAGAGTAAAGCGGGGCTCCCGCACGCTGTTGCGCACCGCCATGGAAAGCGCCTTCCGGGAGCCTACGAGGATCATGAGACGCCTTGCCCTCGTCATGCCGGTATAGAGGAGATTCCGCTGAAGCATGAGGAAGTGGCTTGTAAGAACCGGCATCACCACGGCGGGGAACTCGCTTCCCTGAGACTTGTGGACGGTGATGGCATAGGCGTGGGTAAGTTCGTCCGCCTCCGAAAAGGCATATTCCACATCCGTTCCGTCGAAGGAGACCGTAAAGGAGCGCGCCTCCTCCCGGATGTTTTTGATCCTGCCCATATCCCCGTTGAAGACCCCCTTGTCGTAATTGTTGGCGATCTGCATGACCTTGTCCCCCAGCCGGAAGGAGATCTCCCCCCTGCGGAAGGCCACCGGATTCCCGTTGAGTTTTTCCTGCAGGGCACTATTCAGGGAAACGGTCCCGCAAAGCCCCTTGTTCATGGGAGTGATGAGCTGAATATCGTTCACCGGGTCCAGCCCGAACCGTCCGGGGATGCGTTCGCTTACCAGCCGCAGGATCACGTCGAAGGCCTCCTCGGGCTCCTCCTTGGGGATCCAGTAAAAGTCCGTGAGGGAAGAACTCCCCCGCCGCTCCCCCGGCTGAAGGATGCAGCGGGGAACGAGCCCGGAATTGACTTCATGGGCGGCAACGATGATGCTGCTCCCCTCCCCCTGCCGGAAGATCTTCGTCAAACGGGTCACGGGGATCGTGCCGGAAGCGATGAGATCGTTGAGGACGTTGCCCGGCCCCACGCTGGGCAGCTGGTCGCTGTCCCCCACCAGCACCACCGTGGCGCCCGGGGGCACGGCACGGAAAAAGGCGGTGGCAAGGGGGAGATCCAGCATGGAGGTTTCGTCCAGAATGAAAAGATCGAAGGGAAGAGGATTTTTCCGTCCGTAGGCGAATTTGCGCTCGGAAGCGTTCCATTTCAGAAGCCGGTGCAGCGTGGAAGCATTTCTTCCGGTACTTTCGCTCATTCTTTTGGCCGCCCTTCCCGTAGGCGCGGCAAGGGCGACTTTGAGTTTTGCGATCGTTGCCCTGCGGACGATCTCGGAGACCACCGTCGTCTTGCCCACCCCCGGTCCCCCGGTGATGATGCTTACGGGAGACTCCTCCACCTTCTTCACGGCGGCAAGCTGTTCGTCGCTGAACCGGGAAGAGGCGGGAAGGGGGCCGGCAACCTTGAGTTTCGCTCCGGGATGACGGGAAAAGGAGAGGAGAAAGGCAAGGAGGCGGGGGAGTTCCTGCTCACAGCGAAGCAGGGCGGGATCGTAGATCACCTCTCCATACTCCCGACAGCGGTCCATGACGGCCTTTCCCGCCTCCACGGCAAGACGGAGCGCCCGGGCCGCTTCCGTTTCCGGGATCTCAAGAAGCTCCGAAACCGTGCGCACCAGTTCGGAAGAAGGCATGCACACGTGTCCCGCGGTGCGGATCTGTTCCAGAGTATACTTTACGCCCGCCACAAGCCGTTTGCCGTCGTTTCTCCCTATGCCCGACTTTTCCGCGATCCGGTCGGCAAGCACGAAGCCGATGCCCTCCACCTGGGAGGCCAGAAGATAGGGATCCTGTTTCAGGACCTCCGCCGACCGGTCCCCGTAGAGAGAATAGATCTTTGCGAAGTAGGCGGGGGAGATCCCCAGAGACTGCATGTGGATCTGCAACGCCCTTTTGTCCCGGTTTTCGTTCCACGCCTTCCGGATGGCCTCCACGCGCTTCTTCCCCAGTCCGGGGATCTCCCTGAGGCGGTTCGAAGCATTGTCCAGAATGGAAAGGGTCTCCTTTCCGAAGGCGTCCACGATGAGATCCGCATACTTCTTTCCCACCCCTTTGATGATGCCCGAGGAGAGGTACTTTTTGATCCCTTCCGGCGTGGAAGGAAGCGTGCTTTCGTAAGAACTGGCCCGCAGCTGCCTGCCGAACTCCTTATGCTGTTCCCATTTGCCCCTTACCGTAAGTTCCTGCCCCTCATGGACGCCGTGAAGGGGACCGCAGACGCAGTGCTTCACGCCCTGCGCGTCGATGAGCTTCAGGACGCTGAAGGTCCCGTCGGGAGCCTCGAAAAGCACCTTTTCCACGCTTCCCCGCAATGTGTGTTCCGCAAGGGTGCCGGAAACATTCCCTTTCCCGGCATTTCCGGAAAGAAAAAGATCGTCTCTGGAGAAAGATGCCTGCGTCATGGGAGAAAAAAGGCCTAATGGTGGGAGAACACCCGTTCCGGAGCGTGGCGCAAAGCCACCCCCAGTTCGTTGGCCCGTTTCACCACGTCCGCATCCTTGAGGGAGCCGGAGGGGGCCACGATGGCTTTGATCCCCGCCTTGGCTGCGGTTTCCACGGCGTCATAGAAGGGGAAGAATCCGTCGCTGGACATGACCGCCCCTTCCAGAGTGTTTTCTCCGGTATACTTCTGATGGAACTTTTCGATGGCCTGCTCCACGGCGCCCACCCGGTCCTGCTCCCCCGTGCCCACGGCAAGGGTCTGGCCGTTTTTCACGATGACCACCCCGTTGGAACGCACGCTGATGTTGATGTACCATGCGGCAAGCAGATCCTCCATCTGCGCTTCCGTGGGGGCAACATCGGAAAGCTGGGCCCCGCAGGCTTTGTTCTCCCCGGAAGCGGGAGGAAGATCTGCTGCGGAACGCACCTTGGTGAGAAGGGGAGCGGCAATGACCAGAGACCCGTCGCAAAGGATCTTCATGGTGTTGGCGTTTCCTTCGGGATCATCCCCCACGAAACGGGGAATGGAGGAAATGTCCCCGCACTGGAGAATGCGGATCTGCTTGTTGAGTTTGAACTTTTCCTGATCGTTGAAGAGAGCAAGGGCTTCCGGTTCGAAATCGGGAGCCACCACGCACTCGCAGAAGGTGCTCATGATCTCCGCGGCGGTTTCGGCGTCCACTTTCACGTTGAAGGCTATGACGCTTCCGAAGGCGGCCCTTGCGTCGCAGTCTCTGGCCTTCCTGTAGACGTCCACAAGTTTTTCCCCCTTCCGCATGACGGAGGCTCCGCTGGGATTCACGTGCTTCATCACCGCGCAGGCGGGCTCGCGGAAGTATTTCACGATGTTGAGGGCGCCGGAAATATCTTCGAGATTGGTCTGGGAGAGCCCGTTTTTCCCGCTTTTGAGGGTCTTCATGCAGGCAATGGCCCCTTTGGAGTTTTCCGGGATGTAGAGGGCCGCCGGCTGGTGGGGGTTGGTGCCGTAACGCAGGTCGTCCGCCTTGATGTAGGTTTTGCCTCCGATGACGATCTGCGGGGCAAAATCGCCGGTATTTTTGGTGAGATAGGCGCTCCGGCCCAATTTTTCAGCCATTTTTGCTTCTCCTTTTTTGATTTTGCGCTTTTTTATGTTAAATTATCTTTTCGGAACGATACCATTCAATTTACATTCCCGGACGCGCATTGGCAAACCGTTTGGGAGAAAAAGATCGAAAAAAAACGGAAAAAAACTTGATTTGCCGCCGCAGGCGGAGAAGAAGAGGACAGCTTGCATAAAGGGTATTTCATCACCTTCGAAGGAGCGGAAGGCTGCGGGAAAAGCACCCAGATCCGTCTTCTGGGGGAGGATCTGGAAAAGGCGGGACTTTCCGTGAAGGTCTCCCGCTCCCCCGGAGGAACTCCTGTGGCGGAAAAGATCCGGAAGATCCTGAAAGAGGCCACAGCCGGGGAGGATCTGGAGCCGGAGACGGAGTTGTTGCTTTTCGGCGCCTGCCACAGCCAGATGACGGCAAACCTGATCCGCCCCCTGCTGGAAAAGGGGGTAATCGTGCTCAGCGACCGCTTCTGCGATTCCACGCTTGCCTATCAGGGATATGCCCGGAATCTGGGGGCGGATACCGTAAGGAAGATCAATTCCTACGCATGCAGGGGCTTGAAGCCCGATCTCACCATCCTTCTGGATCTGGAGGTGGAGGAAGGTCTCCGACGCGCCCGGGAGCGGGCGGGGGACGCTCTCACCCTTGCCGCGGACAGGTTCGATTCGGAAAAACTCTCCTTCCATCAGGCCGTGAGAAACGCTTTTCTCCGCCTTGCCGCGGAGGAAAAGGAACGCTTCGCCGTCATTTCCGCAAAGGGAAGCGTGGAGGAGGTCCATTTGCGGATCCGGGAGGAAGTCCATGCACGACTGGGCATACTTTGAAGAACATTTCCCCATGGTGCTCCACGCCCTCAAACGGGCAAAAAAGGCCGGGACTCTCTCTCACGCCTACCTGATCGTAAGCACCAATGCCGATTTCCGCAGGGAGTTTCCCCTTCTTCTCTCCTGTCTTGCGGTGTGCTCCTCCCCGGCGGAGGACGGCGCCCCCTGCGGGAAATGCGTGAACTGCACAAAGGTTCTGGAAGACCTCTATCCCGATTCCCATACCCTTGCCCCCACCTCCAAGGCCAGAGAGATCGTCATAGGCAAGGACGCCGAGGATATCGACACCCTCCGGTGGTTCGAAGCCCAGTTCCACTTGAGCGCCTCCGGGGCGAGCGGCTGGAAGATCGGGATCGTGCAGGAGGCGGACACCATGAACGAGTCCGCCCAGAACGCCTTCCTCAAGACGCTGGAAGAGCCTCCCGGAAAGTGTCTTTTTCTCCTTACCACGGGCAGGGCCTCCCGGCTTCTGCCCACGGTGCGTTCCCGCTGTCAGATCCTGTATCTTACCGACAACAAATGCGAATACGACTTCCCCCGGTGGGGAGATGTGCCCGGCATCCTTGCGGAACTGGTCGCCCCCTGCAGACAGGAGGAGAGACTGGTGAAGGCTTACGACGGGGCGGAATCCCTTATCGGCATAGCCTCCTCCCTCTATCAGGCGGCCTCCGACGAAGCGCAGAAGGAGTGGGAAAGCAGGCTGGAACAGGCACAGGATCTGGAAAGCGCCGGGAAGAAACTTCTGGAAAAACGGCTGGAAGGAGCCACGGGGAGCCGGTACCGGAGAAGCCGGGAGCAGTTCATGAGTCTCATCCATACCTGGTGCGCTCTCCTTGCTCTGCGCGCTTCCGGGATCCCGCCGGAGGCGCTTCCCAACCGGGAGATCGCCGAAAACATGGGGGATCTCCCGGAAAAGGTGGGAGAGAAAAGGGCCTTCAAGATCCTGGATCATGCCGGCGTGCTTCTCTCCTCTCTCCGGGTGAACGTGAACGACGAACTTGCCCTGCGCGCCTTCTGCCTCAACGCTTCTCTCAAGTCGGGAATGTAACGACAATTCGAAAAAGGACATCCGCTATGAAAAAGATCGAAAAAGTTGCCGTCGTGGGCGGCTGCGGACATGTGGGGATCCCGCTGGGGCTGGCTCTGGCGGACAGGGGATTTTCCGTCACGCTTCTGGACGTGAACGAAAAGGCCGTAAACGAACTCAATGAAGGACACCTTCCCTTTCTGGAAGAGGGCGCGGAAGAGCTCCTGCGCAAATATGCGGGCAAGACGCTTTCCGCCGTCATGGATCCGGAGTGTCTCCGGGGGCAGGACTGCGTCATTTTCGTAACCGGAACGCCTGTGGATGAACATCTGAACGCCAAGGTCCATGCGGTTCTCCATGTGGTAAAGGAGTATCTCCCCTTCCTTTCGGAGGATCAGCTTCTCGTCCTGCGCAGCACCCTCTACCCGGGAACGGTGCGGATCGTGGAAAACATGCTGCTGCGGGAAAACTTCCGCTGCAAGCTCGCCTTCTGTCCGGAACGGATTCTGCAGGGCAAGGGGATAAGGGAGATCTTCGAACTGCCCCAGCTGGTCTCCGGCTGCTCGAAGGAGGCGGAAGAGGAGGCTTCCGCCCTTTTCGGAAAGGTGGCCAGAAAGATCATCCTCCTCACCCCGGAGGAGGCGGAGCTTGCCAAACTCATGACCAACTCCTGGCGGTATCTGGAATTCGCCATCGCCAATCAGTTCTACATGATCGCCGAAGAGCACGGGGTGGATTTCTACCGCGTGTACGATGCCATGACCGACGACTACCCCCGGGCGAAACACTTCCCCCGGCCCGGTCTTGCGGCGGGCCCGTGCCTTTTCAAGGACACCATGCAGCTGGCCTCCTACCACGACAACGGATTCTTTCTGGGGCACAGCGCCATGCTGGTCAACGAAGGGCTCCCCAATCTCCTGGTGGCCCAGCTGGCAAGGAAGATGGGCGGAAGCCTCAAAAACAGAAAGGTCGCCATTCTGGGCATGACCTTCAAGGCCAACAACGACGACACGAGAGAGTCCCTCTCCTTCAAGATCAAAAAGCTTCTGGAACAGAAGATGGCCTTCGTCCTGCCCTCCGATCCCTACCTGCCCGACTCCGTCCCTCTGAAAAAGGCGCTGAAGGAGGCGGAAGGGGTCATCATCGGCACCCCCCACGACGAATACAGGGATCTCACTCTTTCCGTCCCCTTTGCCGACTGCTGGGGGACCATCGGGAAAAAGAGGTAATTCCCCCGTCCGGGAAAAACTCCGAAAAAAGAGCTTTTTCGCAGAAAAAGGCGCTTGCATTTTTCCCGGAAGAATGGTAATTTAAAGAAAGTTGTTTACCGGGGTTTCTGCCGAGAAGGGCATCTCGAAAGAGCCATATCGAGTTTTTGTCTGGATTCACTGCTTCCAAAGGGGGCAAACGGGGTGCCATGAGCGATTCCATTCTGCAATTTCAAAACATCACCAAGCGTTTCGGCAGTCAGACCGTTCTGGACAATGTCTCCCTGGACGTGGGCGCGGGAGAGATCTTCTCCCTTCTGGGCCCCAGCGGCTGCGGAAAAACCACGCTTTTGCGGATCTGCGGAGGCTTCGAAAGTCCGGATAACGGCCGCGTCATTCTCGACGGGAAGGACATTACTTCTCTTCCTCCCAACAAGCGGGCGATCCGGACCGTTTTCCAGAACTACGCGCTTTTCCCCCACATGACCGTGTGGGACAACGTGGCCTTCGGTCTCAAGATCGCCGGGGCGGACAAGGAGACCATCACCAGAGAAGCGGGCAAATATATCGAACTCGTCCAGCTTACCGGTCACGAAAAGAAGAAACCGGGCCAGCTGAGCGGCGGTCAGCGTCAGCGCGTGGCCATTGCCCGGGCGCTGGTGAACAAGCCCAAGATCCTGCTTCTGGACGAACCCCTTGCCGCGCTGGATCTGAAACTGCGCCAGAGAATGCTTATCGAACTGGACACCATCCACGACGAAGTGGGGATCACCTTCCTTTTCGTCACCCACGACCAGCAGGAGGCCATGAGCATCAGCGACCACATCGCCGTGATGCACAACGGCAGCGTGGAGCAGGTGGGGAACCCCGTGGAACTGTACGAAGCGCCGAAAAACAGTTTCATCGCCGCTTTCATAGGCGACACCAACTTCTTCGACGGGATCGTGGAAAGCGTGGACGGGGAGTACTGCACGGTGGCCATCAAGGACTTCCCCTCCCTCAAGGTCTACAACGACAAAAAGCTGAAAAAAGGGGACAAGGTGAACTTGAGCATCCGCCCGGAAAAGTTCAGTATTTCCAGTACCGAGCCCAGGATCACCGACGCCCATACGAATCTCCTTCGCGGGAAGGTGGAGGAGGTCATCTATCTGGGGGCCCACACCCGCTACTGGGTCCGGGTGCAGGACTGGCGCATTTCCGTCATCAAACAGCATTTCAGCTACGCGCTGGACGAAAAAAACATCCGCTGGGACGACGAAGTGTGGCTCAGGTTCGAAGGGGACAATGCCTACATGCTGGAACGGTACACGCAGGAAGATGAGAATCTTCTCGCCCTTCCCGACATCTGATTCTCCGGAGGTTTTCCCGCATGAAAAGATCGGCGAACATTTTTCTTCTTTCTCTCCCCTCCCTTCTCTGGCTGCTGATCTTTTACGCACTCCCCGTCTTCATCGTCTTTCTTTTCGCCTTCCGGACCTCGGACGCCTACGGCGGGATCGGGGACAAGTGGACGCTGGATACGGTGCGCAACCTCTTTTCCCCCGGATTTTCCGCCGTCATCTGGCGGACGGTCTGGCTGGGGGTGGTCTCCACCGCGTTAAGCATCGTCATTGCCGTTCCCATAGCCTATCATCTGGCGAAAATGAGTCCGAAACTGCGCAATATCGTTCTCATGCTCATCATCGTGCCCTTCTGGACCAACTTCCTCATCCGGATCTTCGCCTGGAAGGTCTTTCTCAACCCCGAGGGCATTCTGCGCAGGACTCTGGTTCTCATCGGCCTCATCCCGGAAGAGACCATGCTTCTCTACAATCAGTGGGCGGTGCTGGCGGTGATGGTCTACACCTATCTCCCCTACGCCATCCTTCCCATTTACGCGGCGGCGGAAAAATTCGATTTCGCATTGCTGGATGCGGCAAAGGATCTGGGGGCAAGCTCCTTCCAGGGGTTCCGCAAAGTGTTCCTGCCCTCCATTTCCAAAAGCATCTGGGTAGCGGTCATGGTGGTGCTCATTCCCGCGCTGGGGGCGTACCTCATCCCGGATCTGGTAGGCGGGCCCACCAGCGAAATGATGGGGGACAGGATCGCCCAGAGCGTGTTCACCGAACGGAATCTTCCCCGGGCAAGCGCTCTTTCCGCGCTTCTCATGATCACCGTATTTCTGCCCCTTCTCCTGATGACGGCGCTGAAATGGATCTTCGGCAAGGATGACGAAGAGGAGGAAAGCAGGACAATGGGGGCGAGATCATGAGAGCATGCAACCGTTCCAGCCGTTTCCCCGCCGCAGTGACCTTCATCACTCTGATCTTCCTCTATGCGCCTCTGGCGGTGGTCACGGCGGCCTCCTTCAACTCCAGCAAGTACGGCGGGGCCTGGCGGGGTTTTTCCCTGAAATGGTATGAGAAACTCTTCACCGACACCGCCATCTGGGAAGCGCTGGTGAACACCCTCGTCATTGCTCTGCTTGCCACCTTCTTTTCCACGCTTCTGGGGACGCTGG
>JAGAEF010000312.1 GCA_017613255.1 Lentisphaeria bacterium | reverse complement strand
GAGGGGGTCCAGGGGGAGAGAAAAAAGCGCGAGCGCGTTTGTCTCTCCCCCCTCGAAAACGTCCCGGCTGGAAACGTGAGAAGTGTTTTTTCCCACCCCTGAAACCGTCCAAGCTGGAAACGTGAGAAGTGTTTTTTCCCAGTCGCCCCTTGCCTATTCGGCCTATCCGGCCTATAAGGCCTATTCCCCGGACCCGGCTGGAAACACCCGTCGTATTTTTTTACTCGATGGTGACTTCCTTGCCTGCGGCGGCGGAACGGTAAATGCCGTCCAGCATCTTCTGCACCGCAAGTCCGGCTTCGCCGGGAGCGCCCAGAGGAGTGCCCTTGGTGCAGGCATCCACCCAGTTCTGCAGTTTCACCCGGAAGAGTCCTCCCCAGGCGTCCGTGGAGCCGATATAGGTGGGTGTCATGTTCACCATGAGACCGTTTTCATCGGTGTAGATGGCGGTATCTTCCCAGGAACAGCCCGCTTTTTCTCCCATGGCGGTGAAATTGAAGATGTCGTTCTGGGGGATGTGGGCGATGAAGGAGGATTCGATCTGGAGGATGGCGCCGTTTTCGAAGCGGATCTGCCCGATGGCCAGATCTTCCACCGTATAGGTCTTGTAATCCCAGTTGGGCCAGGCGTTGCGCACGGTGCTGGGCTTGTCTCCCATGTAGGTCCAGATATTTCCGCTGGCGGCCACGGGCTTGGGGGATCCCATGAAGGCGTGAGCGCATTCCAGGATGTGCACGCCGATGTCGATCATGGGGCCGCCGCCCTGAAGTTTCTTCTGCCCGAAGACGCCCCAGTTGGGCACGCCCCGGCGGCGCAGAGCCTGACACTTCACGAACATGATCTTGCCGAACCTGCCCTCGTCCCTTGCCCGGATGAGAGCGGTGGTCTTGTCATTGTAGCGCTGCTGGAATCCCACCGCCAGTTTGACCTTGTTCTTTTTGGCGGCGGCGATCATTTTCTTGCACTCGGCGGGATTCATGGCCATGGGTTTTTCCACCATGGCGTGGCACCCGGCGTTGCAGGCATCCACCACGGGGGCGCAGTGCACGCCGTTGGGGGTGCACACGTCCACGGCGTCGGGCTTGATCTTTTTCAGCATCTCTTTCCAGTCCTTGAAGAGCGCCTTTTTGGGGAGTCCCCACTTTTCTTCCATGACTTTGAGTCTCTCAGGATTGATGTCCACGCCGGCGACGATCTCCACCTCCGGGATGTCCTTGTACGCATTGAGATGGGTCTGGGCGATCCCGCCGCAGCCGATGATGGCCACTCTGAATTTTTTCCCGGTGAACTTCTTTTTGGGGCCGTCCATTTTTACGGAAACGCTTTCAGCCATTTTCGTTTTCTCCTGAGTTTGGTTATTTTTGAGGAACGATGATGTTCATGAACACACGATAAAAAAAATCCGACCGGGACTTCCCGAGCCGGATCCAGAGGGGGCGATTATTTTCCCTTCTTTTCGGGCGCCTTCTTTTCGGGAGCCTTCACGGAAGGTTTGTCAACAGGCTTTGCAGCATCTTTCACAGCCGGAGCGGGCTTGGCCGCCGATTTCGCTTCGGCCTTTTCGGGAGCCTTTTTCGCAGGAGCGGCCTTCTTCTCGACCGCGGTCTTTGCCGAATCGGCAAGGATGGAATTTTTCAGCCCGGAAGCCCCTTTCGCCCGGTGTCCGGCGATGACCGCCAAACCCAGAGTCAGGGCGAAAAAGATGCAGAGCAGAACGATGGTGACCTTGGAAAGGTGCGCCATGGTATGTGCGCCGAAGGCGCTTTCCCCGATCCCGCCGAATGCGGAACCGAGCCCTTCGCTTTTGGAGGGCTGAACAAGGATCAACGCGATCAGCAGGATCGAAACGAGCACTACCGCCGCGTACATCAGAGCAACAACGACATCCATCATGGCAAATTACCTCTCTTGTTTCGTTTTCTTCCGGATAACAGGTATATAAGATAGCACTTCTTCCGGGATTTTCAAATCCCCGGCACAAGAAAAACCTTTTTTTCTTCGGCTTCTCCCGGAAAATCAGGAAACGGAGGGATCGTACAGGATGCACCCGCAGTTGTCGCAGGTGGTCACCTGCCCCTTTTTGGCCTCGGTGAGAGTCTGGGGGATGATCTTGAGCGCACAGTTGGAGCAATTGCCGTTGTTCAAAGGCACGATCCACTTGCGCGTCCGGTCCTTTTCCCGGATGCGGGTGTACAATTCCAGCACGGAAGGCTCGCACAGTCCCGCGAACTCCCTCCTCTGTTTCTTCACCTCCAGAGCCTCCTGCTTGATCTGTTCCGCGGTTTCCGCCAGATCCTGCAGTTCGGTTCTTGCGGTGCGTTCCGCGGCGCGTTTCTCCTCCTCCGCGAGAGCAAGAGCCTTTTTCGTTTCCTCCGCGGCGTCGATGGCGCAGAGCTGTTCGGTTTCGATGTCGGAGATTTTTGCGTGCGTGGAGGCGATCTCGTTCATCAGCGCCTGATACTCGCTGTTCTTCCTGGCCGTGGCGGACTGGATCCGGATCTTTTCGATCTTCCCTTCCAGCGCCTTTACCGCCTCCTCCTTTTCCTTGGCCAGAGCCTCCTGTTTGTGCAGTTTCTCCGTCAGGGCAAGGACCTTTTCTCCCACGGCCCGGTACTCCTCCTTGAGACGCGCCTTTTCCAGCGGGATCGTCCGGTATTTCGTCTCCAGGGCGGCAAGACGCATATCCAGATTCTGCACGGTGATGAGATGGGCAACCCAGTTCTTCATGATTTTTCCTTATTTTTTCCCGCTGTTCTTCAGCGCCTTGCGCAGGACGGGAAGGACCGTGCGGTACATCCGGTAGAATCCCAGATCGTTGGGGTGGCATCCGTCCACGGTGCAGGCGTCCCGGTCCTCCGCGTAAGTGCCGAAAAGGGTTTTGCCTTCGATGAAGTAGACGTTCTTATCCCCCTTCGCCGCGGCATTGAGGAAGGTCTTGCGGATGATCCTGCTGCGGACATCCGACTTGTCCGCGGGGCACCGGGACATCATGATGACAGGGAGATTCGGATGGGCTTTGCGCACGATCCGGAAGAAGGGCTCGTGAGTGGCTTTCAGGTGTTCCGCCGTGGGGGCGTTGTAGTCGTAGTCGTAGACGAAGGCGGCAAGGTCCAGGGAGGCGATGGCCTCCGCCACGGCCGTTTCCCCTCTGCCCGAACCGGAAAAGCCCAGATTGATCTGTTCGGCGTCCACTTTCCGGCAGAGATGGGAGGAGTACATGTTCCCGGGCCGGGAGGCGCACCCCCCCTGGGTGATGCTGGAGCCGTAGAAGAGGATGGGCTTTTTCACCTTGTGAGGCAGGGGGGCAAGCAGTTTGCTCCCGGTTTCCACGCCCACTTCGAGGCTGGAAACGCCTCCGTAAAGCGGGAGATCGACGATCCAGGAGCACATCTTCTTTTCCGGATTCAGTCCGATGACGCACTTGTAGTCCACCTGATCGCGCACGGGCTGGAAGGTCTTCTGATACCGGAGGGGGCCTCCTTCCACGGAACAATAGGAATCGAAGCCGCAGCTTCCGGCTCTGGGCATGTGGCTCATGTCGCAGCCCGGGCCCAGCTTGCCCCGCAGGACGATGACGGGAGAGTTGCTGCGGAAACGCAGCGCCCCGCCGGAGGTGTGTTTGCCCAGGGTCATGACCCCCGCGCTGGTGTTTTCCGCCGTGAAGGTGGGCGGGATCCGGCAGTAATCCCCCTTTTCGGGCATCCACTTGAGTCCTTCCAGAGCGATGACTTTGCTGTTTCTTGCGTCGGTGAAAATAAGATCGTACTCTCCCACGCCGGGAACCGCGAAATTCCTGTCGATCCGGCTGATGTCCACACTGTTGCTTTTCTTCCTGGGCATGTATTCCTCCTTGAATCTATTTTATGGCAAGCATGTTTTCGATGGCTTTTCTTGCACGGAACATGGTCTCCTCCGGCAGGACGACCTCGTAAAGATCCTCCTTCAGGCTCCTGAGCACGTCTTCAAGCGTGATCTTCTTCATGTCGGGACAGACCAGCTCCGGCAGAAGGGGATGAAAGATCTTTTCCGGATTCTCTTTTTTCATCCGGTGCAGGATCCCTTTTTCGGTCCCCACGATGAACTCTTTTTCCTTCGACGCCAGAAGGTAGCGCAGCATGGCCCCCGTGGAAAGGGCGTGATCCGCTTCACGTACCACGCCTTCCGGACACTCCGGATGGACCAGAACGATGCCCCCGGGATGAAGAGCGCGGGCCTCCCGGATCATTTCCGGCGTCACATGGTGGTGGACCGGGCAGTACCCGGGCCACAGCTCCATTTTCCTTCCCAGAGCATTCATCACGTTTCTCCCCAGATTGCAGTCGGGGAGAAAAAGGATGGATTTTTCCGCCGGGATGGAGCGCACGATCTTTTCCGCATTGGCGGAAGTGCAGCAGATATCCACTTCCGCCTTCACCGCCGCGGTGGTGTTCACGTAGGCCACGATCACCGTGCCGGGATGACTTTTCCGGTATTGCGCCACCTTTTCCGCCGTGACCATATCCGCCATGGCGCACCCGGCGGAGGGCACGGGATGAAGGACCTTGGAGGCGGGAGAAAGGATCTTGGCGGTCTCCGCCATGAAGGAGACGCCGCAGAAGACGATTTTGGCCGCCTTCACCTCCGCGGCCTTGATGGAAAGTTCCAGACTGTCCCCGGTGAAATCGGCGATCTCCTGCACTTCCGGGAGCGTGTAGTTGTGTGCGAAAATAAAGGCTCCGCTCTCTTTTTTCAGTCGGATGATCTCTTCTGCAGCGGGATGTTCTGTCATGTTTTTTCCTCCGAACACGTTGGACAGGATGCGGCAACTGCCGCAGTGAGGGAAAAATACACCCGGGAAGGAGCAAATGCAAACCCGGAGCCCCTCTTTTGCCCCCATTTTTTCGAAAAAAAAGCGCCCCGAAAGGGAAATCAAGTTGAAACCTGCCCGTTTTATGGTAGATTAATGGGCGGAAACCTTCACTACAAACGAAAGGAAAACTATGGCGATCCATCCGACAGCAATCGTTTCACCCGAAGCCGAAATCGGCAACAACGTGGAAATCGGGCCCTATGCCGTCATCGAAGGGGACGTGAAGATCGGAGATGACTGTTTCATCGACGCCCATGTGAAGATCGGGCAATATACCACCATCGGCGCCAGATGCCGCATCTATTTCGGCGCTTTCATCGGGGCGGAACCTCAGGATCACCGCTTCTACAAGGGGATCCAGTCCTCCACGGAGATCGGGTCCGACACCGTCCTGCGGGAATATGTGACCATCCACAGGCCGCCCTTCGAGTTTCAGAAGACGGTCATCGGCAGTCACGTCCTTCTCATGGGCTTCGTCCACATCGGACACGATACGGTGATTTCCGACAACGTGACCATTGCCAACAATACCGTCCTTGCCGGTCACGTGCAGATCGCCAGGGGCGCCGTGCTCAGCGCGGACATCAAGGTGCACCAGTTCTGCCGCATCGGTTCCCTTGCCATGATCGGGGCCTCCTCCATCCTTTCCCAGGATGTGCCGCCCTTCTGTCTGGTGGACCATGCCGGATATCTGGCCGGAGTCAACACCATCGGCCTTCGCAGAGCGGGCATGGCCAGCGCGCCCCGTCTGGCGTTGCGCAACGCGGTGAAGACCTTCTTCTTCAAAGGGCTCAACACCAAAAACGCCCTGGAGGAGATCCAGAGCACGGAAATGCTTCCGGAAGTCCAGCATTTCGTGAGTTTCATCAAGGATTCCACCAGAGGGATCATTTCCGCCGCTCCCAGAAACGCTTCCTCCGAAGAGCAGACGGAATAATTCCGGCGGCCCCATGAACGTGCTTGTCATCGACGGTCAGGGCGGCGGCGCGGGGAAACTTGTCGTAGCCAGAATCAAAACCCTTTTCCCCCAGCTCAAAGTCATGGCCGTGGGAACCAACAGCGTTGCGGCAAGTTCCATGCTCAAGGCCGGAGCCGATCACAGTGCCACCGGAGAAAATTCCGTGGTGGTCTGCTGCGGAAAGGCGGATGTGATCATCGGGCCTCTGGGGATCGTCGTGGCGGACTCCCTTTTCGGTGAGATCACCCCGAAAATGGCCCTTGCCGTAGCGCAGGCGAAAGCCGTACGGATCCTTCTTCCCTTCAACACCTGCGACAACATCGTGGCGGGAGTCACCGACTACAGCATAGGGAAACTGGTGGGCATGGCCATGGAGGAATTGGGAAAAATCGTGGAAAAGGGAAGTTGATTTTTTCCGTTTCCGCTGTATATTAGATGTCCGACACGGTGCGGGAAAAAGAATTTTTCCGCAGAGAAGCAGAAGCTCCTCCTTCCGTTGAATTTCATCACGCATTCGTTTTCCGTATATCAGGAAGATATACATTTCCCCGCAGGGAGTTCTTCCAACCGTATACGGAGGACACCATGAAAAATCTTTCCCGGAATTCTTCCCCCATCCCCGCAAAAGAAGCGGGCGCGAAACGGAATCTTGCCCCCTTCACCCTCATCGAACTTCTGGTGGTCATCGCCATCATCGCCATCCTTGCGGGAATGCTTCTTCCCGCATTGAACTATGCCAGAAGGAAGGCGCAGGGGGTCTCCTGTCTTTCCAATCTGCGGCAGCTTTCTTCGGTCTACATCTATTACAGCATGGACTACAAGGACTTCCTCCCCTGCCTGGACAATCTGGGCGGGGCCGGCGGCACCAACTCTTCCGGGGAAACGATCTCCGCGAAGAACTGGCTCAACGACATCGTTGCCGACTACCTGCGCAAGAAGGGCGCTTCCACCGAGCCCGTGAAAGTGCTTTTCTGCCCCATGGAGGAGACCAGGGAAGACATGACCACAAGTTACGGGCTCAACTACCTCATCGCCACAAGCGGCGGCAAAGGCATCAAGATCATCACCTTCAAAAACCCGGCCAGGACCGCCATGCTGGTGGAAAATACCGGGCACCTCTGCTACTACGGGTACGAATCCAACGGCACGGGAAAACATCTTACGGGCAGTGAATACAAGAAGAACCGGGCGGTCTTTTTCCGTCACAACAAGACCGCTTCCGGCGCCTTTCTGGATTCTCATGTAACCGCGCTGGAGAAAAAGGCCGTTCCCTGCATGGAATCCTATCCGGGGCAGACCGAGGCAGCCATCAAGAACACCTTCTTCAATTCCGGAAAAGTGGATTCCGGCACGGAAACCATCGGCAATCTGTAAAACGGCCTTGCGCCGCAGTAAAGCCCTCCGTCACGGGGAAGTTTTCCCCTGCCGGGGGGCGTTTTTTTCTTCGCTTTCCTCCTTGAATCTGGCCGAAAAGAGAAGAAGACTCAGCTCGAAAAGCGCCCATGCGGGCAGGGCGAGGAACAGCTGGCTTGCCACATCCGGCGGGGAAAAGAGCGCGGCGAAAACGAAGATCAGCACCACTGCGTGAGGCCTCTTTTTCCGGATGGTTTCCACGTTCAGGATCCCCAGGGAAAGAAGAATATAGATGACCAGAGGGAACTGGAAAAGGAGCATGGAGGCGAGGATCAGGGCAAGAAGAAGCGAAACGAAATCCCCGATCCCCAGAACCGCCTGCATGGATTCCCCCGCAAAGGAGAGGGAAAACCGCACCATGGCGGGAATGATGAGGAACAGCGCCACGGCGATCCCCAGAAGGGCGAGAAACAATACGCTCAGGACCGGAAAGAAGAGCTTCTTTTTCTCCTCCTCATGCAGGGCGGGCAGGATGAATCCCCAGATCTTGCCTATCCCGTAGGGGAGAGAAAAAAAGAGCGCCAGAAGAAGGGTGAGCTTGAGCTGGACGAAAAACGGCTCCATGAGGGAAAAGTAGTGGAGGCGGAACCCTTCCGGCGCGGCAAAGGAAAGAAGTTTGGCCAGCAGGAAGGGCGCAAGGAACCAGCAGGGCACGCAGAGAAGAAAATAGACACCGCAGATCCGCAGAAGCACGGACCGCAGCGCCTCCAGGTGGGCGAGAAAGGAGGGATCCTCCTCCAGAATCTTTTCGTTGATGCTTTTTTGGCTCATCCGAAAGATCCTTTTTCAGGGAAGCTCCTCATACCCGATGCACTTCATGCCCAGGGAGGAGGCCTTTTCCAGACAGTGGCGCAAGGTGGCCGTGGGCATGTTGATGCCGGGAGCGTTTTCGCTGATCCCGTGGGAGTAAAAGACGATGAGAAGATTTTCTTTTGCCGCCTTTTCCAGCGCCGCATCCAGATTTTCGAAGGTGCTTGCGTAATATTCCCCGATCCCCGGTCCCGACAAGGCGGGAGTGTTTTTCGCCTTCTCCCAGGTGAAAAAGCACTGGGGGCAGTCGGCGATCCAGTACCCTTTCGGGGGGTCCGGACGGGGGGAAACGGAGGCGCGGAAGTGGCGGAAATATTTCGACAGGGCCTTGTCGCTTTCCGCCGTATGGATGTTGTTGGGATAGGCGAAACATTCTACAGAGATCCCGGAAGCGCAACAGGCCTCCAGCTGGGGCAGGATCCCTTCCCGGATGTATCCTTCCAGTTCGCTTGCCCCCGTCATGTCGCAGTTCTTGTGGTAGACGGAGTGAAGCCCCACGGTGTGTCCATCCTCCCGCAGGAGACGCATGGAATCCAGATGTTCCTGCGTGAGCTCTCCGGAATAGAAGAAGGTCCCGTGGGCGCGGTACTGCCGGAAAAGCTCCCTTTGCGCCAGCCAGTCCTTGTATCGGGAATCGTCGAATGTGAAACAGACCGCTCCGCCTTTGAAATTTGCCACTCTCATGCCGTCCTCCTTATTTCCTGCGGAAATCTTTTTTCGTACGGGCGCGGAAAAGCGCCGCACCGGTTCTCTGCTATGAAATATACCTTCCCCGCAGGGATTTTCAATGCGCTTTTCTTTCCCCGGACGCTTTTTCTCCGTTTTTTTCCCGCCATCTCCCCGTTCCCCGTTTGCAAAGAAAGGAGAGAAATGCTATTGTTCCCGTATTCGAACAACGTGTCATAAACGAAAAACAAAGGACCTTTCCATGAAAATCCTGTCCGTCGTATTGCTTGTGTGCATCTCCTCCCTCCTGTGGGGCGGAGAGTTCTTTCTCATGAAGGACGGCAAGGCCGTCTCCTCCATCGTGCTTGAGAAAAATGCCTCCGTGGTGGAAAAACACGCCGCGGACGAACTTTCCAAATTCCTCGCCAAAATTTCCGGCGGGGAACGCCCCGGGATCGGCACGGCCCCCGCGGAGGGGAAATACCCCATCTATATCGGGCTCACCGATGACCCAAAGGTGGAGGCAGAGGGTTTCAAGGTTTCCGCGGACAAAAAAGGACTTTTCATCCAGGGCAAAACGCCCATAGGGACCGTTTACGGCGCCTATGCCGTGCTGAAAAAGTTTGCCGGGATCCTGTGGCTTCTCCCCGGTGAAGACGGAGAGTATTTCACCATTCGGCCCAACATTTCCGTGCCCGTAACGCGGATCATCGAAAACCCGGATTTCAAGCTCCGGGATATTTCCAAAGTCTGCATGGGCTGGGACTGCGGCGTATGGGATACCTGGGACTGGGGATTGAGACAGGGGATGCGCTTCCACTCCCTTTCCGGCGTGTTCAATGCGTCCAAGGCCCAGCGGGAGGGGATGCTCAAGCGGGGGATCATCGCCAAGGTGGGCGGCCACTGCTTCAGTCCTCTTCTGGTGTACAAGGAAGGTCTCAGGACGCAGGCGCAGATCAAGAAGCACGCGGAAGAGATGTTCAGGGAACATCCGGAATACTTCCCCATAGTCAAGGGCAAACGG
Organism: Lentisphaeria bacterium; assembly: GCA_017613255.1. Lineage (GTDB taxonomy): Bacteria > Verrucomicrobiota > Lentisphaeria > Victivallales > UBA1829 > RGIG5327. The sequence goes on along the minus strand of JAGAEF010000312.1, from coordinate 16,193 downwards.
GTCCTCACCTATCACGGCGGGCTCCAGCCCCAGCCCTGCACCTCCAATCCGGACGTCATCCGGATCGTGGCGGCCAATGCCGCCCATATCATGAAAAAGGCCGTTCAGCCCGTGGCCCTGCAGTTCTGCAACAACGACTGCACCCAATGGTGCGAATGTGAGAAGTGTCTGGCCCAGGATCCCCCCGAGGAACGGAAAAAAGGGATCGTTTCCACCCGGTACTGGCTCTTTGCCAACGCCGTTTTCAAAGAGGTGAAAAAGCAGTTCCCCGAGGCAAGATTCGTGGGAGAATCCTATCAGAACTACTCCCGGGCCCCCAAGGGAGTGGCCCCCTATCTGGGAGAGGGACTGGAAAGCGTGCTTCTTTCCAACCACCGCCACTGCTGGAAACACGCCCTCAACGACAGGAACTGCCCCACCAACCGCTGGTATTTCGAGTACAACAAGGAGTGGAACGACATGGGGATCCCGCTTCGGACCTATGAAGAATTTCTTTATGCGGGCAGACAGTTCATCCCCGCGGAAAAGAACTTCGTGGACGAACTCAAATTCTTCCGCAAACACCTGCCCAACGTGACCGGCATGGAAACCGAGATCTGCTGCCCGGACGGAAAATACAACAAGAGATTCAATACGTATCTGAACAGAAACAACTGGCTCATGATGTGGCAGACCATCTACATGGCCATGCACTTCCACTGGAACATCCATGCCGACTACGACAAAGAGTACGAAAAGATCAACTCTCTCTTCTACGGCAAAGGCTGGGAGGGCGGCATGCGGGAATTCCGCAGGCTTCTTACCGACCTCTACATGAACGCTTCCGGCTGTCACGGCTACGGCCACAGCACGCCGCTGGGAAAATTCCTGGACGTTCCCGGCGCAAAGGATAAGCTGTACAAGCTTCTGGACGCCTCCGAAAAGGCGGCTTCCAACGACCTTGCCGCGCTGGAAAAAGGTGCCGGAAGCGGAAAGGAAGCACAGGACAAACTGCAGCAGTCGGCAAAAGCTGCCGTCTCCGGAAATGTATCCGATCCCGGGAACAGGGCGCTCATCCACGCCAAGAGGGCGCTGGCCCATGTGAAGAAGGTCCGGGAGTTCTTCGAAATGACCTGGATCAAGGAGTATGAGAAATACATCACCTCCTTCCGTACGGTCACCGCATACCCCCTTATGGACAAGATCGTCATCGACGGCAGACTGGACGAGAAGGACTGGAGAAACGCCGACGTGACCACGCGGTTCAGGGACATCAGGACCAACGCTCTTGCCAAACAGCAGACGGCGGTGAAGATCGCCTATGACGAGGATAATATCTATATCGGCATCGAGTGCGAGGAACCCCTTCCGGAAGAGAAACTGCATGTGCTGGAAACCAAGCACGACGGCCCGATCTGGGACGACAACGACGTGGAGATCTTCCTCAACGATCCCATTCTGGGGAGCGCCTACTACCAGTTCATCATCAACAGCAAGGGCGTGCTTGCCGACGGCGCGGCCAATCCCCGGTTCGACAAATCCTATGAATCCGGCGCGGAAGTCAAAACCTCCTTCGGCAAGGGGAAATACTTTATGGAGATCCGGATCCCCGCCAAAAGCATCACCGGAAGCAAGATCACTCCGGGGACCGTCCTCAAGATGAACGTTCTCAGAGAACGCAAACCCGCCAAGGGCCTGCCCGGTCAGGAAAGCTCCACCTGGAGCAGCGGCACGCCCCACAGCGTGGATACCTTCCATCCCGTGACCTTTGCCGCGCCCCGTCAGGTCAGCAGCGGCAACCGCACCATCGTGGATACCCGGCTCTGGAAGAACGGCTCCTTCGACGAGGTGAACAAGTCCCCCCGCATTTACAAACACTGGAACCTGCACGGGAGCAAAACCGTTCCCGCCAACTGGAGTTTTTCCAATACGAAGGCCTACGGCGGCGATATGGAATATCTCCTTCACAAGGGGAGCAGCACCAACTACTTCGTCCGGTTGCGCAAGGGATTCATTTTCAGCGCATATGCCCTCAAGAACGACGAGATCACCGTGGTGTACCGGGCACAGGGAAAAGGAACGCTGAACTTCCGCGTCCTGCGGAAAAACACCTCCCAGACCATCCACAAGGACGAGATCGATTCTGCCGACTGGAAGAGCTTCAAGTTCACCTTCAAGCGTCCCGGAGACAAAAAGGAGGAACAGGCCCTGATCCTCTGGCCCGCCGTCAAGGGGGAAAACTATATCGACGTGGATGACATTTATCTGCGGTAACCATCAAAACGAACCGAAGGAAAAAAATGAAAACCGAACGAACTCTCATTCTCGCGCTTCTCGCCGGAACCTCCCTTCTCTCCGGAGCCGAACTCTTCAAGGCGGAAAAAGCACAGGATTTCAACACGGGGGCTCCCTGGCTCACCGTCAAGGAGGATGTCTTGTCCTTCAACCGGAAAGGCGGATTCATCGGGAATAAATTCCTGCCCCTTTCCGGCACGAAAAAGTACAAAATTTCCGCCGAAGTGCGTTCCGTGCCGGGAACCGACGGGAAAATGACGGTCTATCTGGGCTTCCAGCTCTACGACAAGGACAATAAGCGCATCGACGTAACGACCATCAACGGCATCCCCGAAACGGCTGCCGTGCTGGCCGCCGATGCAAAGGAAGGCGACACGGTTCTGAAGATCAAAGACGGCACCAAATGGATCAATTCCAGAAAAGACACGGCCGTTGCTTTCGAGGCAAAGGAGGATTATTCCGACCTGCCCAACACGACCCTGGTCGGAATCAAAAAGGGCTCCATCAGGAAGGGGGAAGATGTCTGGACTCTGGAACTAATGGAACCCCTGAAGAAGGCCTATTCGGCCGGAACGAAAGTCCGTCAGCACAAAAGCGGCGGCACCTATTTTTATGCGGTCACCAAGGATCTCACTTTCGACTGGCAGAAAGTGGAAAGTCCCGTTTTCTCCGGCATGGCCAAATTCGGAGATCAGAAACTTCTGCTCTGGCCCGGAACGGTCAGCGGCAAAGCCCTTTTCATGGTTCTGGGTCCCGGCAAGAACGTGAAAACGGAGGCAAGGAATATCAAAGTCGAAGAAGTGGAATAACATTCCGGGCCGTTTCTCCGACGGAAAGAACGCTCCTCCCGAACCGGAAAATGCGGCCCGTCGTTTCTACCGGAGCCAGCGTTTCTTGGCGGTCCTTTCCAGTTCCAGGGCCCGGGGGTGCTGCTGGTAGAAGATGTGGGCGTCTTTGCTGATCTCCCCTTCGCCGTCCTCCGTGGCGGCTTTCCGCTGGGTTTCGTAGAGATCCCTGTAGGTGCCTTCCTGTTCCATGAGCTCTTCGTGCGTACCCTTCTGGGCGATGACGCCGTCTTTGAGCACCACGATCAGATCCGCTTTGCGGATGGTGGAAAGGCGGTGGGCGATGATGATGGTGGTCCGGTTCTTCATGAGGGAATCCAGAGCCTGCTGCACAAGTTTTTCCGAAACGGTATCCAACGCGCTGGTGGCTTCGTCCAGCAGAAGGATCCCGGGATTTTTCAGCACGGCGCGGGCAATGGCCAGACGCTGTTTCTGACCGCCGGAAAGGGTGGCGCCGTTTTCGCCGATGACCGTATCGTATCCGTTTTCCAGTTTCTCCACGAATTCCGCCACGTTGGCCACTCTGGCGGCCTCCTCGATCTCCTCCATGGTGGCGTCGGGTTTCCCGTAGGCCAGATTGTCCCTGATGGTGCCGCTGAAGAGGAAGGGCTCCTGCAGGACCACGCCGATCTGGGAACGGTAGGAATCCTGGGTGAAGGAGCGGATGTCCTTGCCGTCGATGAGGATCGCTCCGCTGCAGACGTCATAAAAGCGCAGAACCAAGTTGCCGATGGTGGATTTCCCGCATCCGGAGTGTCCCACAAGGGCGATCTTCTGTCCGGGCTTGATGGTAAGGGAAAAATCCTTCAGGACCGGAGCGTCGGCATACTTGAAGGAGACATGGTCGAAAACGATCTCCCCCTGGAAGGGTTTCGCCGTCTTGGCGTTGGGGGAGTCCTTGATCTCCGGGATCACCTCCAGAAGCTTCATGATCCTCTGGGCGCCGGCAAGTCCCTGGGAAAGGGTGTTCATCTGGGCGGCAAGGGCGTTGATGGGGCCCACCTGGAGTCCGATATAGGAGTAGAACGCCACAAAATCTCCCACGGTGAACTCCGCCGTGCCCGCCATGGAGATCCCGCAGCCGATGATGGTGAGATAGGTGGTCAATGTAAGGCAGTCGAAGACTCCGTAGCAGAAATTGTTCTGCAGATTGAGCTTGAGGGCCAGATCCAGCGTGGGACGCATGTTGCTGAAGAAGTGACGGCATTCGCTGCGTTCCTTGGAGAAGGATTTCACCACCTTGATCCCGTTGATGGTTTCTGCAAGGTTCGCGGAAATTTCCGACATTTTTTCCTGCAGTTCCCTGGAAGTCTTTCTAAGCCGCTTGTTGGAAAAGTAGAAATTGATGAAGTGCAGCGGCAGCGCGCACATGGCGATAAGTCCCAGCTTCCAGTTGAGGAAAAACACGGCAAAAGTGATGAGCCCCATGGTGAAGAACTCCGTGATCCAGGCGATGCACAGTCCGATGAGTCCCTGAAGAAGCGCCACGTCGCTGATGACGTTGGAAATGAGTTTTCCCGTGCGGTACTCTTCATAGAAACGCAACGAAAGGCTCTGCAGGTGCTTGAAGATCCTCTGCCGCACGTCCAGAAGGCCTCTCGTCACGGTGAAGGTGCCCAAGTACCCGCAGACGATGCGCATGATGATGCGCAGCGTATAGACCGCAATCATGATGACCGTGAGCAGGAAGAAGAATCCGTAGTCCTTGTGGGGGATCACCCGGTCGATGACGAACTTCATGAGAAGCGGCATGGTGAGGCCGAGACAGGAAAAGATCGCGGCGGTGATGGCGGAAAGAAAGATCATCCAACGGTACTGAAAGAACAGAGATGAAAGCTTGAATTCATTCATCTGGAAATTCTCCATATTGTTTTGCATGGCACTGCCGCCGGACATGTTCCCGTCGCGGCGGAAAAACAGTTCCTGCTTTTAAATTTTATACCGGAAAAAGCCCTTTTCAAGCGGAAAATCGAAAAAAAAACGTTTTTTCTTCCCTCTTTTCCGCCGGAAGAAAGCCTTCCGGACGGTTTGTCCTCGAAGTTACGCCTTCTCCACAGCCTTTCCGTCGGCGATTTTCCATACCTGCAGCTCGTTTTCGCAAAGCTCATCGGGAATTTTCGTAAACGTATAGAAAATCTGCCCTTCTCCTGCCGTTTCCGCGAAAAACGCCTCTTTCGCCTTTGCGTCCAGATCTCCCAGAACGTCGTCCACCAGAACGATGTTTTCCGTATTGCCGCCTCCGGAGGAAGCTCCCGCCGTTTTCAGAATGTGATGCTGGGCCAGTTTCAGGGCAAAGGAAACACTTCTCAGCTGTCCTCTGGATCCGTAGGAGCGAAGCGATTTTCCGTCCGTCAGAAAATCAAACTCATCCTGATGGGGCCCAAGAGAGGTGAAGCCCCTTGCCGTATCCCTGCGCAAGTCTTTTTCCAGCTTGGAAAGAAAGGACTCCTTTTCCAATGTGCACTCCTGAAAACGCATGGCAATGCTGAAATCGGCCAGTTCCGGCCGGATCGCGGAAAGTTTGGAGGCTGTCTCCTTTGCAAGCAGAAGAGAGTATTCCTTTCTCTTCTTCACGATGACGCTTCCGTTGGCGGCAAGCAGAATATTGTAGGAATCCAGAATTTTCCCCGCCTTTTCGGGGTCGTTTCCCGCGCTTTTCAGGAGAAAATTGCGGCTCCTGAGCGCTCCGGAATAGTTTTGAAGCGCAAGAAAATACTCCTTGTCCAGCAGGGAGACAAACATATCGAAAAATCTCCTGCGGAAAAGGGAGGTGCCGCTGATGACCGCGGGATCTTCCGGAAGAAAGGTGATGCAGCGCAGCCTGCCCACGAAATCGCTTGCCCTGGAAAGCGGCACTTTATCGACGGAAAGGTTTCTTCCCGTCTCGGAAAAATTCACCTCCAGCGTGCTTTTCCAGTTCTTCCTGTACTCATGCACCCCTCTCACGGTGAAAAAAGGCTTTCCCACCGTACAGATTTCGTTGAGCTTCCATGTGCGGAAGGAACGCAAGTTGGCCAGGAAGAAAATGCTTTCCAGAAGCGTGGTCTTTCCCTGACCGTTTCCTCCTTCGAAGACGATTTTCGGAGAGTAAAAATGAAGAAGGGAAGAAGAAAACACCCGGAAATTCCGTACTTCCAGTTCCGTAAGCATTTTTTCCGCCGTTCCCCCTTTTCCCGTGCCAGAAAAAACAAAAAGTCTCTTCCCGCAATGGAGAAAAGACTTTCAAAAAGCTCTTTCGGTTACTTGTTGCGGATGGGCATGATCACATACAGGAAACCGTCGGTGGTCTCGATGGCGATGGGGTTGAACCCTTCGTTGATCTTGATGTTCACCTTGTCCACATTCACGTGTTTGAAGGGGTCTGCAAGAAGCTGGGGATTGAAGGAAAGGGAGATCTCGTCGTCCGTATAGGGAACCTTGATATACTCTTTTCCTTCTCCGATGGTGCTGTTGGATTCGAAAAGCAGCTGGCCCGCCGAGAAGGTGAGTTTCACGAAGGAGGAGGATACGTCGGAAAGCGGAATGCTCACGATTTCCAGAGCATCGATGAAATCGGCGCAGGGCACTTCGATCTGCTTGGCGAAACTGGGAGGAATGACCTGCCGATAATTGGGATAATTTCCTTCGATGAGCTTGGAACGAAGCACGGTGGCATCCGCCTTGAAGGAGACCTGCTTTTCATCGATGTCGATGGCTACTTCCCCTTCCTTTTCCATGATGCGCTTGAGTTCGGAGGCAGCCTTGAGCGTAATGATGATGTCTCCGTTGGCCTCTTCGGAGGGATTTTCCAGAACCTTTTCCACAAGGGCAAGGCGCTTTCCGTCGGTGGCTACCGCGGTGAAATTGCCGTCTTTCACGGAAAGAAGGATGCCCTGAAGGACTTTTCTGGAATCATCCAGACTTGCCGCATAGGAGATATAATCGATCATGCGGGAAAGCTCGTTCTGTTTGAGCTTGATGCTTCTTCTGGCGGAAAATTCCGTTTCCTCGGGGAAATCCTCCGGATCCAGACCCATGATCATGAAATTGGCCGTGCCGCAGTTGATCACCGTGTGGAACTTTTCGTTGGTGTCGAACTCCACTTCCGCACCTTTGAACTTGGAAACCAGCCCCAGAAGCCTTTTTGCGGGCAGCGTGGTCTTGCCGGCGCTTTCCACATCCGCTTCGATGCTGGTGGCGATCCGGATCTCCAGATCCGTGGCAGTAAGGGAAAGCCTGCCCTCTTCGGCCTCCAGAAGCACGTTCGCCAGTATGGGAAGGGTGGTCTTGTTCCCGATGATATTGCATACTTTGGACAACGCCTTTACAAGGAGCTCCCTCTTGGTCTTGAATTTCATTTTTCCGCCTTTCTCTTAAAAAAACAAGTCTCGTATACCCGTGATTAATATAGTAACCTGAAACGTAGATTTTTCAAGCCGTTTTTGAGAAAAACTCCGCTTTTTTTTCCCGCTCCCGGCAGAAGAGAGGAAAAGGATCCCGGAAAGGTGCTCTCCTTTTCCCGATGCGGAAAAGTTTTTCCGTCCCGGAATCCTGAAGGGGGGTCGTCATGGTAGTACTTATTCCTCATTGAATATAACTCTTATCACTATCATTATGGGTGTGGACAATGTGGACAAGTGAAAAATGTGAGCACAAAACATTTTTTTGAAAAATTGTGAATATTGCGTTTGCTTTTCCGGAGAAGTTGTGCTTTATTTACACAGTCGGAATTTATCGAAAACCCTTTAACGGAATATGAGCAGACTGTGAACACTCTTATCAACAACCCAGGGAAGGAAGCTCTGGAAGAGCTGGTGGAAAGATACCCTGCCCTGGAGAAGGCTTCCGAAGAGCTGGAAAAGTGTTATCTGATTCTTTGCGAATGCTTTCGGAAAGACGGGATCCTTTATTTGTGCGGAAACGGCGGAAGCGCCGCGGATGCGGAACACATTGCAGGCGAACTGATGAAGGGATTCCTCTCCCTTCGTCCATTGCCGGAGGAGATGCAAAAAAAAATCGGGGATGAAACCATTTCTTCCTCCCTCCAGCAGGGATTGCGGGCGGTGAGTCTCCTTTCCCATCCAGCGCTCTCTTCCGCCTTCGCCAACGACGTGGATCCCCGTCTTGTTTACGCCCAGCAGCTTTACGTCATGGGCCGGGAAGGGGATGTGCTTATGGGGATCACCACCTCCGGAAACGCGAAAAACGTGCTTGCCGCCTTCAAGGTGGCAAAGGCGAAAGGAATAAAGACCGTTCTTCTCACCGGAGAAAATCACGGACTTTGCGAAGAATTTGCGGATCTTGCCGTTCACGCCCCGGAAAAGGCCACCTATAAGGTTCAGGAATATCATCTCCCCCTTTATCACACCCTTTGCATCATGCTGGAAAGGACATTCTATGGAAAATAAGCTTGTCATGCCCCGCCATATCGCCATCATCATGGACGGAAACGGCAGATGGGCGCAGAAACGCTCCCTGAACCGCTGCGAAGGCCACCGGGAAGGTGCGGAAGCGCTGAAAAGACTCATCGAAGGCATGAAGGAGTTTCCCGAAGTGGAATACATGACCTTCTATGCTTTCAGCACGGAAAACTGGAAGCGATCGAAAGAGGAGGTAAGCGCCCTCATGAGTCTCCTTGTGGAATTTCTGGACGCCAATCTCCCTCTTTTCCAGAAAAACGATCTCAGACTTCTGGTCACGGGTCGTCCGGAAGGACTCCCGGAAGAGCCCAGAAAGAAGCTTGCCGACGCCATTGGCGCCACCTCAAACAATAAGGGACTTACGGTGATCATGGCGCTTAACTACGGCGGCAGAAGCGAGATCGCCGATGCGGCAAAGAATATAGCCCGTAAGGCCGCTTCCGGAGAACTGGACCCGGAAAAGGTGGATGAAGCGCTCTTTGCCCAATATCTGTACAATCCTCAGGTGCCCGATCCGGATCTCCTCATCCGCACAAGCGGCGAATTGAGGCTGAGCAACTTTCTTCTCTGGGAGATCTCCTACTCGGAAATCTATGTCACGGACACCCTGTGGCCGGACTTCGACAAAAACGAGCTTTTGAAAGCCATGGAATCTTTCGGCAAACGTTCCAGAAGATTTGGAGGGAGATAACATGTTCATTCACCGTTTCTGCAGCATGATCGTGCTTCTGGCGCTCTTTTCCCTGATGCTTTTGAACAACTGCGCCGGTCTTATTGCCTATCTCGTATTCGGCATTCTTCTTTCCTTCTTCGTGACGAAGGAGATCTGCGAGATCTTCGGAAATATTCAAAGTCACACGGACAAAATCTTTCTCTGCATGGCAAACACGCTGATTTTTATTCTGTTTTACCTGATCATGTTTACGAAAGAGCATCCTCAATGGCGAGTTTATTCTTCTTTGACTGAGCTGTGTATCTTTCTGCTTCTGGTCATCCTTTTTGTTGCGGGACTCATCCAGATCCTGCGTTCCGTGAATGACGAAGAAAAACTGAAAAAGATCGTGATGAACACGTTTGTGTTCGTTTTCGTCAATTTTCCCGTCTGCCTTATCACGCTGATTTACTTTGCGTTTCAAAGTGATTGCGGTTGTCTGCATGAGCATTTTCATTTGACCCTGAATGCGGGATTTCTCTACTTCATCCTTGTGACGAAATCGGGAGACATCGGGGCATACGCCATAGGCACCCTTTGCGGCAAGCTGATGAAAAACGGGACCCACAAGATGATCCCTTCCGTAAGTCCCGGAAAATCCTATGAAGGACTTGCCGGGGGCATCCTTACCAGCGTGGCGTTGAGCTGCATCCTGTGCAGCGTCTTCGAAATCCGGGCGCTTTCGGGCCATTGGGTCCTTCCGGTTCTGGGAGGGCTGGTCCTCTATTTCGGCGGCATGATCGGAGATCTTGTGGAATCCTCCATCAAGCGCACCTGCAAGGTGAAGGATTCGGGCAGACTCATTCCCGGGATCGGCGGCGTTTACGATCTTCTGGACAGTCTTTTTCTCAGCGCACCCTGCTTTTTGCTGTTCCTGGCAGCGGTCAATTTGGTGAGGAATATCCTCTGATGTTAATCAAGGCAGGAGAGTTATCATGACGAAAGAAGAGATCAGAAGAGAGATCTTGAGGATCCTTGGAGAGGACGGGCGTCTTACATCTTCGCAAATCGCGGAACGGCTTGCCGTTGACGTGCAGGAGGTTGCCGAAACAGTTGCGGAACTGGAAAAAAAGAACGTCATTATCGGCTACAGCGCCATTTTCAACGAGTCCGAACTCCCGGAAAGCAAAGTAAAGGCCGTCATCGAAGTCAAGGTCCGCCCGGAACGGGAGGGGGGATTCGACAAGATCGCCAGAAGACTCAGTCGCTTCCCCCAGGTCTCTTCCCTTTACCTCATGAGCGGAGGATTCGATCTTCTTCTGGAGATCAAAGGGGCCACCCTTCAGGAGGTTGCCGAGTTCGTTTCCAGCAAACTTGCCTCCATGGACGGCGTGCTTTCCACTTCCACGCATTTCCTGCTGAAAAAGTACAAAGAGGCGGGAAAACTTATGGAAGAGGAAGAGCAGGACGAACGGCTGAAGATCACGCCGTAATACTTTTTATTGCAATTTGTTCTGAAGGAAAAAGATGAATCGTTCTTACATAGCTCCGCACATCGCCTCCCTGCCCAAAAGCGGGATCCGGGATTTTTTCGAACTGGTCAATACCATGGAAGGCGTGATCTCTCTGGGCATAGGGGAACCGGATTTCGTTACTCCCTGGACCATAAGGGAGAGCGCCATATATTCCTATGAAAAGGGCAATACCCATTACACCTCCAATCTGGGGACGCTCTCTTTGCGGAAGGCGATCTGCGGATACCTTTCCGATCTTTACGGCATTCGGTATGTTCCGGAAAAAGAGTGTATCGTAACGGTGGGAGTAAGCGAAGCGCTGGACCTGGCCGTCCGCGCTCTAGTCTCTCCCGGGGACGAGGTCATCTATCATGAGCCCTGCTATGTCTCCTATTCTCCGGAAGTCCGCATGGCCCACGGCGTTCCCGTTGCGGTCCCCACCAGAGTGGAAAACAGTTTCGCTCTGGATCCCGCGGATCTGGAAAAGGCCGTTACGGAAAAAACCAAGGTCCTCCTTCTGAACTTTCCCTGCAACCCCACGGGGGCCGTCCTCAATGAGGAGCAGTCGGCCAAAATTGCGGAAATAGCCGTAAAACATGATCTTGTCGTCATTTCCGATCAGATCTATTCGGAGCTTACCTATGAGGGAGCGCCAAACAGTATTGCCTCCTATCCGGGCATGAAGGAACGAACGCTCTTTTTGAGCGGCTTTTCCAAAGGGTATGCCATGACCGGGTTCCGCGTGGGATATGCCTGCGGACCTGCGGAAATCATCGACGCCATGATGAAGATCCATCAGTATTCCATCATGTGCGTTTCCGTCAATGCCCAGCACGCCGCCTGCGAGGCTTTGAAGAACGGCCGGCAGGATATGGAAATGATGCGCAGGGAGTATCTTCGGAGAAGGAACGTCATCGTCAAGGCCTTCAACGACATGGGGTTGCCCTGTCTGAATCCCCAAGGCGCGTTCTATGCTTTCCCCCGGATCGATTCCACGGGAATGAGCTCTCTCAAGTTTGCCAAAAGACTGCTTCTGGAAAAGAAGGTGGCCGTCGTTCCCGGCACCGCCTTCGGGGAGTGCGGCGAAGGGTTCGTCCGCTGTTCTTACGCCACCTCCATGGAAGGGATCACCACGGCCATGGAAAAGATCCGGGATTTTCTGGATTCCCTGAAGAAATGAGGGGCACTTTTTCCGTTTCCGGCTGTCTCCTTAAGTGACGGAAACTCTTCGTCATATTTCCGTCATATTCACAATTTGTTGTTGAAAAATGAGTTATATATTCGTTACTTTGAAGAAAAGAAAGGGGCAGGGATGAAAAAGACGGCGGCACTTTTCCTTTCGGCAGGAGCGCTTTTCCTTCCGGTGCTGGGGGGGGAGGAGACCCTTTTCGACTGGAAATGCGGGATCGACGGAGAGACCATTTCCGTGACGGCGGAGGTGGCGAAGGACTCCTACTTATATAAGGAAAGCACCGTCATAACCATTACGCCCGCCGACGGCGTCCGGCTTCTGACGGAACCCCCTTCCGTCAAACACACAGACGATTCCGGCGAAACGCAGGTCTATCAGGGGCCCGGCACTTTTCTCTGGAAATATTCCACGGGAAAATCCAAAGGGCCGTGGAAGGCGGAGATCTCCTTTCAGGGGTGCAAAAGCGCCGGAAGCGGTTCCGGCGCCATGTGCCTTATGCCGGAAAAGAAAAGTTTTTCCCTTGTTCCCGGGAAGGGGACCGGGGAGAAAAGTGACGGAAAAAATATTGCCGAAAAGAAAAATGACGTGCTCAAATTTCCGTCATATACCATCGTAAGACGGTCTGCCGGATACAAGAGTCCCCGGGAATTTGCCGCCTTTCTTCAGGGAAAGGCGGAGGAAAAGGGCCTTTCGGATCTCTTCGGAAGCGGAAACGTTCTTCTCATGCTTCTTGCCGTTTTCCTGGGCGGGTTCGCCCTCAATCTCACACCCTGCGTCCTGCCCATGATCCCGGTCAATCTGGCCATCATCGGCGCGGGCGGCAAAACCGACCGTCCCAGAAAGGAAAAGATCCTGCGGGGATGCGTTTACGGTCTGGGAATTGCCCTTGCCTACGGGGTGCTGGGGGCGGCGGCGGTCCTTACGGGCAGTACGCTGGGGGCGGTGGATTCCCACTGGCTTTTTCAGGCGGCGGTCGCCCTGATCTTTTTCCTCCTGGCTCTTTCCATGTTCGACGTGTTCCTTCTGGATATGTCCCGCTGGCGCTCCCGTCTGAAACTTCCTTCCGCTGCGGGACTTGCGGGGATCTTTCTTCTGGGTGTCGTTGCGGCGCTTCTGGCCGGGGCGTGCGTGGCGCCGGTGGTGGCGGCGGCCCTTCTGGAAGCATCCGAAATGTACAACAACGGCAATCCCTTCGGGCTTCTCCTGCTTTTCGTTCTGGGGCTGGGCATGGCACTGCCCTGGCCCGTTGCGGCGGCGGGGATCGCCATACTCCCCAAACCGGGAAAATGGATGAAATTCGTCAAGATCCTTTTCGGGATCCTGATCCTTGTCCTTGCCTGCAGAAGCGCGATCTTAAGTTTTTCTCTTTACCGCAGTTCTTCTGCAAAATTTAGCGGAACCGGAGCACGGTCGGGAAAAAGTGTTTTATCCGATGCACTTTCCCAATCCGGCAGAACGGGAAAAATGGTCCTCGTGGATTTCCGGGCCGACTGGTGCAAAAACTGTCTGGAAATGGAGAAAAAAGTCTTTCCCGATCCCGCAGTTGCCGGAGAGCTGGAAAAGTTCATTTTCGTCAAGTTCGATGCTACCGAGATGCAGTCCCGCGAGGTGAAAGCGGTTTTGAAGGAGTTCGACATCAAGGGGCTTCCCTCCTTCGTGATTTTGCAGGGAAAGAGGGACGGTTCGGCCGAACTATGATATCCGGTCCACAGCAGGGCGGACAAAAAACACCGCTCATGTTTCCAGCTCGGCCGGGGAGTACGGATGGGTACGGATAGGTACGGAGGGTGCGGCGGGAAATACGCCCCCATCGGCCGGCCCCGCCTGCGGTTCTTTCCGCCAGCTGTTTCCCCGAAACCGCTCCCCCTTCAGAAAGCGACCCGGTCGATGACTTCCTGCTGCCATTGGGGGGAAAGGGAGACGAATTTGGCGGAAAAGCCGCAGATGCGGACAAAAAGATTCTGATGCTTCTCCGGGTGTTTCTGCGCATCCAGAAGCTCGTTCCGGTCGGCGCAGTTCAGCTGGAGCTGCTGGAGTTTGAGTTCCGCAAAGGTGCGGACAAGAGCTTCGAAAGTCTCTTCCGTCACGGAGGAACGCTCCAGCATGAGATTGACCACGGAATTTCCTGCGACCTTTTCCATATCCAGACTCCCCAGCGCCCGCAGGACCGTTGTGACCGGCTCCCGGCAGCGGAAATGGGAGGGATTCAGGCTCTGGGAAAGGATCTCGCCTTCTCTGCGTCCGTCGGGCAGGGCTTTCGTCTTCTCTCCCCAGAACCGGAACTCCCGGTAGACCCAGATCCCCAGCTGATATTTGCCGCCCTTTTCGTTTTCGTATTTCCGGGTCTCCCTGTATAGTTCGTCCAGGATGCGCCGCGCCAGGAGAGTGCTTTCTTTTTCCCCGTCCCCCCAGTGGGCGCATTGCAGGACTTTTCTTCGAAGCTCACCATTTTCCTCCCCCGCCCAATTCGCTTTCACGGCCTCCAGAAGGCGGGAAAGAGAACACTTCTTCCGGTCGAAACACATCTCTTTGACTGCAAGAAGCGAATCCACGAAATTGGCGAAGAAACACAGGGAAAGCGCGTGGGGACTGTAGGTCTGGCCGCCGCACATGAAGTCCCGCTTCGTTTCCGGGAAGGCGTCGGAACAGCCGGAATTCAGCGGCGAGGGAACAAGAATCCCGAATCTCCTGCCGTTCCTTCCCTGCGTGGAAAGGCGGTCCCGGAGCGCGGTCATCACGTTGGCCATGATCCTTCCAAAAAACTCTTCGAAAGAGGAGGCGTTGTCGGGCGAAAGGAAATCATAGTGCATTGCATCCAGCACTTCCCGGTCGGGATAAAGGGAGTATTCCAGAATCTTTGCCAGATTGAAGTAGCCGCCCCCCGCATTGTCCTCCTTGCCCAGAACCACGATATCCCAGCACCCCGTGCAGCAGTAATTTCGGGCGTCCTCCAGGCTTTTGCCGTCCTTCCGCAGGGCGGGGATCAGGGAGTCGTCGTTGTTCAGGGTGTATATGCCTCTCCCGGAAAGGATGTCGTCGGTGATGAGACGCAGATACTCCTTCGAAGAAGAGGCGGAAAAACGGCAGTGGGGCTTGGGGTAGACGAGATCGTTTTCCCGGTAGGCCCGGAGGAAAAGCCTTGTCAGATCGTTGAAGACCTCTTTGCCGTTTCCGTCGCACCCGCCCAGCGTGAGAGTGAGCTCGTTTTCGTGTTCGGAATACGATTCCACTTTGCTGTCGTGGTCGTAAAGGGCGTCCCCGGCAAGCAGGAACCGGCAGATGAGATCGTAAGCCTCCTCTTCCGTGAGACGGCCTTCCGCAAGGTCTTTCCGGTAGAACTTGATAAGCCACGCGTCGGGTCTCCCGTAACTGTTGGTGCGCAGACCGTCCAGTTCCCCCATGATCTCCCGCACGAAAGCGCATGTGTTCAGCGCTTCATAGAAGGTGCGGGGGGCTTCCCATGGGCATCTTGCGGCGCTTTCCGCCATCATGCGCATGAACTTTTCCTGCCGGGGGGTCAGCCCGCCGCTGCGCAGTTTTTCCTTTGCCGCATCGCCGTATTTTTCCTGAATTCTTTTCACGGCCTCCAGACCTTCCAGAAGCGTATTCATATACTCTTTTTCCTCCGGAGAACAATTTCCTTTTTCCAGAAGAGAGAGGGCCCTTTCCCGGACAGAGCGGAATCCGCCTTCAAGGATCGGGGGGATGGGAGGCGCGTGGTGGGCAAGATCCACAAAGAAGTTGGAACAGCAGAAAAGTCCTTCTTTTCTGGCGACGGAAAAGCGCTGCACATCCTCTTCCACAGGATCGCGGAAGGGCATTTCCTGATGGACGAGAAGCCAGATGCCTGCCGTGGAGGAGTTCCAGCCGCCGTTGCCTTCGATGCAGCTGTAGAAAGGAGAATCTTCGAAAAGGACAGGCTGGAATTTTTCGCTGATCTTCCGGTAAAGAAGCGCCCGCAGGGCAAGGGGGGAGGCCTCCGGATGGGCGGAGGAGTACTTTTCCATGAAGGAGATCGTTTCCGCCTTCCGGGCGAGCCGGGAAGCATCCTGACACTTCTGCCCGCCGTTGACGCCGAAATAGTTCCGCAGTTTGCCGTACAGAATTTTCAGATCATCTTTCATTACTCTCTTCCTTTTTCGGGAAACTCCGCTTCATAGAGAACAAGCGTACAGTCGTTTCCGTACAGGAGACGGCCCGCGGGTTCATCCAGGGAGCAGGGCCTTGACGAACAGAGCCGGGCGGTGGGAAGGATGCGGAAAGAAGTCATTTTCTTTCCCGCGAACCCCTTTTCCTGTTTTTTTGCATCCCACAAAT
>JAGAEF010000038.1 GCA_017613255.1 Lentisphaeria bacterium | reverse complement strand
GATCTGGCGTCGTGGTTCCGGGTGGGGATATTCGCCGCCCAGCCGAACAGACGTTGTTATGCCGCGGGACAGTATTCGTGGTATTCACAGTTTTCCCGGTCTCCCCGGCAAAATACCGACTTTTCCCTCCTGGCAACTTGAAAAAAAGAAAGCAGAATGCTAACGTAAAGCGTGAAAAAGTCTCATTCGGAGATTTTCCAGCGGAAACAGCCGGGCTTTCCGGAATACTTGAGGAGCGGCAAATGTCCTGTACCATATTTTCCACGAAAGAAAGCGGAAGTTTTCTGGAATCGTTTCCCATCGGGAACGGGGATCTGGGGGCAATGATCGGAGGGGGACTCGCACGGGATATCCTCCCTCTGAACGAAATCACGCTGTGGAGCTCCCGGAAGCACGACTGTACGAATCCCCTCGCAAAGGAATCGCTTCCGAAGATCCGCGAACTTTTTTTCGCGGGACGGTATGAAGAAGCAAACACGCTTGCAAAGGAAAAACTCCTGCGGAAAGATTATGGCGACGGATGCGCGGCGGAACTGCCGTTCGGGGCCTATCTCCCGCTGGGAGAACTGGAACTCTTTTTCGATCAGTACCGGATCCAATATGCCTCCCCCTACCGGAGGGAGCTGGATCTGGAAACGGGGATCGCCTCGGTTTCGTACCTTCTGCCGGGACAGAAATTCCTGCGGGAATATTTCGTCAGCGGTCCGGATCGCATTCTCGTCGTCAAAGCGTCTTCGGAAGGACCCGAAGGGATGGATCTGCGCATCCGTCTCACGCGGCCCAAGGATGCCTTTTTGCCCCGGATCACGGAAAACGGGATCCTGCTGGAAGGGGCGGTTTCCGGAGGGAGACGCTTTGCGGCGGGCCTGCGTGTGATTTCGGCGGACGGGACGTGTACGGCGCATGAAGATCATCTGGAACTGCGCGCTACGCACGAATTCCATCTGCTTCTGGCGGGCGCAACGGACTTTTTCGGGGAGGATCCTGCGGAAAAGGTGCAAAAAACGCTTGCAAAAGTCCAGGTGATCCCGTATGCGGAACTCAGGAAAAGACACGCGGAGGACTTTACGGCGGTATCGCGCCGGATGAGACTGCAGATCGGCGAAGAACGCTCCGAACCTTTCGAAGCGGAACGTCTGGCGGAATTTCTGGCGGATCCGGACCGGGAAGGGGAGGCATTCAGCATGTTTTTCCGGTTCGGGCGCTATCTCTTTCAATCCAGCTGCCGCGGCAGACTTCCCGCCACGATCCAGTGTCTGTGGAACGGGGATTACAAGCCCCCGTGGAACAGCGATTACCACCTGAATGCCAATACGCAGATGATTTACTGGCCCGCGGAAAAGATCGGGCTTTCCGAAGGGACGGACGCTCTTTTCCGGTGGATGAAAGTTCTGGCGGCGGAAGGGAAAAACGTGGCGGAAAAGGTTTTCGGGGCGCGGGGTTGGTGCGCAAGTTGGATCTCCAACCCCTTCGGTTACGCGGCGCCGGGGGGCGATATCCAATGGGGGCTGTTCCCGGAAGCGGGCGGCTGGATGTGCCGTCATATCCGGGAACATTACGAATATACGCAAGACAAGGAGTTCCTTGCGGAATATTATCCCCTTCTGCGCGGGGCCTGTGAATTCTGTCTGGACATGCTCTCTCAGGATCCGGGATCCGGCAAGCTTCTTTTCGGACCGACGGTCCCGCCGGAACATGGATTCCTCACGGAAAACGACAAACGCTGTTTTGTCGTCTGGGGGTCGACGGCGGGTCAGGAGATCGTATACGACCTCTTCGATTTCACGCTGAAATCCTCCGCGGAACTGGGAAACGATGAAGCGTTCCGGGCAAAACTGCAGGAAGCTCTCGAACTTCTGGCGCTTCCCGGCAGGGATGAGGAGGGACGGATCTCGCCCTGGATACGGACGCTGAAATCCGACGGAAGCCGCCACTTCCGCCATACCTACGGGCACTTCCCGGGGGAACGGATCTCGGAAGAAAAAACGCCGGAAATGATCGAACCCCTGAAGCGGACGATCGAAGATCAGAAGGAGTCTTCACGGAAAGCATACTGGGGAGCTGGCTCCTGGTCGGGAGTATGGCTGCTGCACCATTATGCGAAACTGGGCATGGCGGAGCAAGCATACGAATGTCTCAAACTCCTCATGGCGAAAACGACGGCGCCGAATCTTTTCACGCTGAATGGAGGCGTATTTCAGGCGGACGGGATCCTGGGAAGCGTCTCGGGGATCGCGGACATGCTTCTGCAAAGTACCGGCGGGATCCTGCGCCTTCTGCCCGCTCTGCCTGCGGCATGGAAAAATGGCGAGGTTTCCGGACTGCATGCAAGGGGCAACTTCCTTGTTTCCATGCGCTGGAAGGAGGGACATGCGGTCTCCATCGGGATCCGTGCGGAAACGGGCGGCGTCTGCCGTCTTGCGCTGGCGGATATGGAAAAGACATTCGAGATGAAAAAAGGAGACGTTCTCCTGCTGGACGGGAACTTAAATCCCCTGAGGTAAAGTTCCCCGGAAACGGCAGACAGGGAATACCGTGAATACTGTCCCGCGGCATAACAACGCCAGATCAGCCGGGGCGGCGGGAAATGCCCACCCCGTCGGCCGGGTACTGCCCGGAACAACAACGAAAGATCGGATGCCGGGCGAGGCGCTTTTCAGGAGTGGAATTCCCGGCGGTACTGGACCGGAGCCAGAAAATATTTCCTGCGGAAAAGACGGGAAAAATAAAACACATTGTCCCAGCCTGCGGCCGCGGCGATCTCCTTGACGGAATCCCGGGAAGATTTCAGAAGTTCCGCCGCCTTGTTCAGCCGGCCGTGAAGAAGGAACTGCTGAGGCGGAAGCCCGGTGATCTCTTTGAAGATCCTGCGGAAATGGGTGGAAGTGACATGCAGTTTTTCCGCTTCGGAAGCAAAATCCCACGGCCGCTCCGGCTCGGCGCCGATCCTCCGGATAAGGGCGTTCAAGGCTTCGGCCTGATACGGAACGTGCCTGTGTTCCATCGTGGCGGCCTCCCGGATCCGCAGGAGAAGATCCTCGAAAAGCAGGACCGCCCGGGGCGCCGTAAGGCCGGGAGCACGTGTAATCGTCATGATCTCCTGCATGATACGCAGGAAATTTTCCCCGTGAGGAACGGGTATGGGAGGAGCTGCGGGATCCTCGACCCAAAGGCCGCCTTCCCTGTATTTCCGGATCCGGGGCCCGCAGGTGCAGATATAGTTGTGATGCCGGGGCGCATCCGCCGGTCCGTACTCGAAAAAGTGTCCCGGATAGGTGAGAAAGACGTGAGGACCGCTGACCTCGTAAAGGCGTCCGAAATCGACCCGCAGGCGGAGAGTTCCGCTGAAATTGAACTGGATCCCGTAATACCGCGGGACATTGTGCACCCTTTCCATCGACCCGGGCACGGAGCCTGACATGCTGAAAGTCAATCCGTCATAAAAATCCATCGTGAGCTCTTTTGGTTCGTTTTGTGTAAAATTAAGTTCATTTTCTTCATTTACAAACGAAAATCCGACGATATATTATAGTTCATAACCTGCAAAATGCAAGGAGGAAAAAGATGAAAGAATTGAAAATCGGCTATCTCGCCCTGTCCAAGCTCAGCTGGAAAACCCCGAAAATCGAAGGTCTGGCCAAAGACACCGCCGCGGCATTGTCCGGCATGTCCGGCTGCCGTCTGGTCGCTCCGGAAGGATTGATCACCAGCGAAAAGGAAGCCCAGGCCGACGCGGAATTCCTGAATAAAGAAGGGATCGACCTGCTGGTCATGCATTTCGTCACCTTCCCCGCGGGCGCACTGATCCCGGTCATTGCGGAACGGATCCAGGTCCCGATCGTGCTGCTCGCCAATCCCGAAGGCGCCTGCCCCGGCAAGATGTGGGAACAGAACTCCTTCTGCGGCGCAAATCTGGGCGCCTTCGTCATGCGCCGTCTGGGCAAACAATACGGCTATTTGAAAGTCATGCCGGAGGGAACCCCCGGCGCCCTTCAAAAATTCATTGCAGCGGCAAGGTGTATAAAGGCCATGAAAAACTGCCGGATCGGGCTGGCTGGCGGACGGGTGCCCGGTTTCTACACCTCCAATTTCGACGAAATGAAACTGCGGGCGAAATTCGGGACCTCCGTGGAGGTGACCGATCTCATCGAAGCCGTCGATACGGCGGAAAAACTCTCCGCCGAACAGCTCGCCGAAGCCCGCGCGGTGGTCAAACGCTCCTCCTGCAAAGTCAATAAGGTTTCCGACCACGACCTCGAACTGGCGGCAAAAATGTTCGGCGCGTTCAAAGCCATGACCGGAAAATACGATCTGGAAGCGCTGGCGATCCGGTGCTGGCCGGAACTCAGCGACATCTTCGGGATCGCCCCCTGCGCCGTGATCGGCATGCTGAACGACTGCGGCATCCCCGCCAGCTGCGAAGGCGACGTCCCCGGAGCGGTCACCATGGCGATGCTCAAACAGCTGGCCGGCGGCGGCATCCCGCTGTTCGTCGACCT
>JAGAEF010000311.1 GCA_017613255.1 Lentisphaeria bacterium | reverse complement strand
CGGAAGCGGGGAAACGCCCGAACTCACCCCCTACTGGAAAATCGCGCAGGAAGAATACAAATTCTGCAGAGAAAACAAGGTTTCCGGCATCTTCGAGTTCGGCGGTCATACCTACAACATGCTGGGGCTGCACTTTTCCCGCTGTATGGATTATTTCTGCTGCGGGGAACTTATGGAAAACGTGGAAAACGATCCGGAAGCGGCCCTGGGGCACTGGGCGGAGGGGTTGTACGGGGACAGCGGGAAAGCGGTTGCTTCCTTCTTCCGGGAGATGGAGAAGGAGCACGGGAAACGGGTGCGGGAAAGAGCTTTTTCCGGGCAGGAAAAGTGGCTTACTCTGGACGCCTTCCGCAAGGTGCAGAAAAATCTTGCGGAAGCGAAAAATTCCCTTTCGGAACAGGACAAAACGCGTTCCGCGGGAGAGAAAATCGATTCCCTCGAAGTTTTTGCTGCGCGAAGCGTGACCTATGAGGGGCGACCCGGGTTCGAAAAAGAAGACGAATTTCTCAAATAGGAGACAGGAATATGCGTGTAACCCTTGCGGAAAACGGGAAGACATCCTATACGATCCTTCTGAAAGAAAATGCGGACAGGGTCCTTCGTTTTGCGGCAAAGGAGCTTGCCGCCTATCTCAACAAGATGACGGGGGCTTGTTTCCCCGTCCTCCGGGAGGGGGAGGAAGACTCCCGCGAAACCCTTCTCATCCTGAAAGCAGGCAGGGAAACCGACGACCAGCTGGATTCCTTTGCCCTCCTCCCTGAGGGAAAAAGTCTGATTCTGGAAGGGGTGAATCCCAGAAGCACGCTTTTTGCCGTGTATGACTTTCTGGAATTTCTGGGGTGTTCCTTCGTGGAGCCGGGAGTGGAAGAGATCCCCTTCTTTTCCCGGCTGGAAACGGAGTTTCCGAAGAAAAGGAGCACGGCGGCCTTCATTTTGCGCAACATCTTCCGGGAACAGATCGTTCCGGACAGGAACGCGAACTACCGGGGGCTGGAGAAAGGTCATCACCTGCCGCAGATCGACTTCATGGCCAAACGCAAGCTCAATCACTACGACTTCTACGTGGATTACTGCCGGTACGACCTCTGGGAAAAGCACAAGGGGGAGGTTCTGGACGCCATGCTGGACCGGGGCATGAAGCTGGAGGTGTGCCACCACTCCATCGGTTACTTTTTCCCCGCGGACAAGGCCCATGACTACGGCAGCTACGGGGACAGCACCTATTATGCGACCCATCCGCAGTGGTTCAGAAGCAGTCAGGCAAGGATCGAACTCCCTGAAGTGCGGGAGATCATTACGGAACGGTTTCTCGCCTACGTGCGGAACAATCCGGAACTCAAGATGATCGGGGTCTGGCCGGGGGATTCGGCAATGCCTCCGCCGGAAGAGGGCCTTACCGTGGCCGACGGCTATCTGGATTTCTGGAACACCATCGCCGCAAGACTGGAAAAGGAGTTTCCCGGGAAGGTCTTGAGCATCATAGCCTATCTGGATCTTCTGGAGCCCCCCGTGCTGCGGAAGGGGGCCGCCAATACCCAGATCTGGTTCTGCCCCATCCGCACCAACTACCATTTCGCCATGGAGGATCATCCCGACGGACGGCGCTTCCTCCGGCAGCTGGGGGAGTGGGTGAAAAGGATGCCGGAGGGGAGGCTGAACGTGTTCGACTATTTCGGCTGGCAGCCGCCTTTCATTCCCTACGCGAAAAACGTGGGCAGGACTTTGCGCCGCTACCGGGAGCTGGGGGCGGGCGGCGCTTACGGCTGGGTGGGATTCACCTACAATCTCATGGGAGAAGAGTACCGCTGGGCCAAGGAGCTGTACGCCTATACGGAACAGCTCTGGGACCCGGATGCGGACGTGGAAAAGCTTCTGGAAAAGTGGGCGCACGGCGTGTTCGGAAAAGCCGCGGGAGAAAAGATCGCGGAGTTTTACCGCATGGTGGAGGAGGAACACGGGAAACTTGTGGCCCGAATGACGCCCGACGCCATGAAAAACTGGATCACGCTTCCCCTTCTTCACAAAATGCAGGCCCTTTTGGCCGAAGCGCGCACGCTTGCCGCAGGAAACTCTTCCGCGCTGCGAAGGATCGATCTCCTGGAACTGGTCGCCCTCCACGCCGTGACGGAAAAGGTGATCCCGGAGGCGGGAAAGTCCCGGCAGGATCCGCTGGATTTCCTGTAAAAACGTGTTCGGGGATGAAAAAAAAAAGGATTTTTTTCCAAAAGGGCTTGACAGGAGGGGTTTTTGCCTGTATATTGAAGAGCAACAGGATGACATCGGAACAAAAGGACAAAGAGAAAATGAGCATGTCTTGCGGGAAAAAAGTTTCCTCCATCGCCAGCGCTCTCTTTGTCTCCGAAAACGCCATCTCCATCATTGCCCGTCGAATTAGCCAGGGCATCATTATTATTTAGCCGTCCGCAAACTCACACCAAGGGAGAATGCGGGCGGTTTTGATGCAGCCCGCATCGGATCGCGCGTGTTTTCCTGAAGCCAAACATAAAGGAAAACAAAATGGAACAGAATCAGCAGTTGTGGATGAGAATCCGGGAACTCCGTACGCAAAAGGGATTCTCATTGGAAGAAATGGCGCAGTTGCTCGGCGTGGAGACCGAGACCTACCGTGCTTACGAAGACGGCACCCGCCGCGCATCCTTCTCCTTTTACTACAATCTCGCCGAGCAGTTCGGTCTGGATATTTCCTCCATCATCAACGGGGAAGCGCCCAACCTTTCCCGTTTTTCCGTGACCAGACACGGGGAGGGATTCCCGCTGGAACGCAGAAGAGGGTACACTTATCTGCATCAGGCCATCCACATGAAGGACCGCATCGGCGAACCCTTCCTTGTCACCGCCCCCTTCCGGAGCAATGACGAGCAGCTCCACTTCTCCCGTCACGGCGGACAGGAGTATATGTACATTCTCGACGGGGCTCTGCGCATCTCCATCGAGGGCAGGGAGCAGGTCCTCCACGAAGGCGACTCCATGTATTTCGACGGCCGTCTCCCTCACGCCATGTCCGCTCTGGACCGCTCCTGCACCTTCATTTCCGTGGTGATGCACCGGGAAAAGGACGAGTGGACCCCCCGGGATTTCGGAGAAGTGGCCGAGATTCCGGAAAAGAACGATCTCCTCAAGGAGCAGGACCTTCTTTACAAGGACTATATGAAGGAGAAGTGGGCCAAGGACGGAACGCTTGAAAGCGTCTCCTTCCAGGTTCCGGACAACTTCAATTTCGCCTTCGACGTTCTGGACCGTCTGGCGGAAAAGTCCCCGGACAAGATCGCCATGAAGTGGGTCTCCCGGAAAAAGGAGGTGAAAAACATCACCTTTCAGGAGATGTCGGAAAACTCTTCCCGCACGGCCAACATGCTCTACTCCATGGGCGTGCGCAAGGGGGACAGGGTCATGCTGGTGCTCAAGCGCCACTATCAGTTCTGGTACATCCTCAACGCTCTGCACAAGCTGGGGGCCGTGGCGGTGCCCGCCTCCTGCCAGCTCACCGCCCACGATTTCGAGTACCGCTTCAACAAGGCCAATGTGAAATTCGTCATCGCCTCCGCCGACGGGGAGATCACAAGAGAGGTGGACGAGGCCTGCAAGGTCTGTCCCAGCGTGCAGCTGAAACTTTCCGTCAACGGCAGCAAGGCCGGCTGGATGGATTTCGACGCCTTCTATACGAAATTCCCGGCGGAATTTCCCCGGAATGCGGATCACAAGGTAAGCGACCCCATGCTCATCTTCTTCAGTTCGGGGACCACCGGCTACCCCAAGATGGTGGAGCACGATTACTCCTATCCCGTGGGGCACATCATGACGGCCCGTCACTGGCACAGGGTGAATCCCGAGGGGCTTCACTTCACCGTGGCGGATACCGGCTGGGGCAAGGCGCTCTGGGGCAAGATCTACGGCCAGTGGTTCTGCGAGGCGGGGGTTTTCACCTACGACTTCGACCGCTTCCATGCCGCGGACCTTCTTCCCATGTTCAAGGAGCACCATATCACCACCTTCTGCGCTCCGCCCACCATCTTCCGTTTTCTGGTCAAGGAGGATCTTTCCCAGTACGACTTTTCCACGCTGGAACATGTTTCCACCGCCGGGGAGGCCATGCCCGCGGAGGTCAGCGAAGCCTTTGCCAGAGCTTCCGGACACCTTCCCTATGAAGGATTCGGCCAGACGGAATCCACGCTGCTCATCGGCACCCTTGCGGACATCAAGCCCCGGCCCGGCTCCATGGGCAAGCCCAGTCCCCAGTTCCAGATCGAACTTCTGGACAGCGAAGGGAAAGTGGTCCCCATGGGGGATACGGGCGAGATCTGCGTAAAGGCCGACCGGAACGGCGCCCCCGTGTACGGACTTTTCCGGGGCTATGTGGACGCCGAAGAGGATACTTCCAAAGTGTGGCACGACGGGTATTACCATACCGGAGACCTGGCCTGGTGCGACGAGGACGGATATTTCTGGTACGTGGGAAGGGGAGACGACATCATCAAGACTTCCGGATACAGGGTGGGGCCCTTCGAGATCGAAAGCGTTCTCATGGAGCTTCCCTACATTCTGGAGTGCGCCGTCACCGGGGCGCCGGATCCCATCCGTGGCAAGGTGGTGAAGGCCACCATCGTGCTGGTGAAGGGCAAGGAGGGCTCCGACGAACTGGTCAAGGAGATCCAGGAGTATGTGAAGACCCACACCGCGCCCTACAAATATCCCCGCATCGTGGAGTTCGTTGCGGAACTGCCCAAGACCACCAACGGCAAGATCCGCCGCGCCGCCATCCGCCAGCAGACGGAAAAGGAAAAGGAAAAGTAACGCATACGGGTGCGGAAATATTTACGGAGGAAAGAGCTCCTCTTCCCTCCGTTTCCTCCGTTTCCCAAAACGTCAGTTCACCACGTTGATGGGGTGTCCCTCAAGGAAACAGCGCACGTTTTCCGCCGAAATGTGAATGAGGCGTTTTCTCGCCTCTTTGGAGGCCCACGCCACATGAGGCGTGATGACGGTGTTTTTCGCCGAAACGAGGACGTTCCCGGTTTCCGGAGGCTCCTTTTGCAGGACATCCAGCCCCGCCCCGGCGATCTTTCCCGTGTTCAGGGCCTCCGCCAGAGCTTCTTCGTCCACAAGTCCCCCTCTTCCCGTATTGATGAGGTAGGCGCTCTTTTTCATGAGGGAGAGCGTCTCTTTGCAGACAAGTTTCCTTGTCTCCTCCGTAAGGGGGCAGTGGAGACTCACCACATCGGACTGCCGGAAAAGCTCCTCTTTGGTCACATATTCCACCTCTTTGCCGGGGTAGTGCGTCCTTGTGCAGACGATGACGCGCATCCCGAAGGCTTTGGCCGCACAGGCCGCCTTCTGCCCGATGGCGCCGAATCCGAAGATCCCGAAGGTGAGGCCGGCAAGTTCCCGGATGGGGGCGACGCTGTAGGTGAAGTCCGGCGCTTTCGCCCAATCCCCCCTGTGCACGGAATCGGAATATTTCCCCGTGGAAGAGACCAGTTCCAGCAGAAGGGAAAAGGCCTGCTGGACCACGGAACAGGTGCTGTAGGCGGGCGCGTTGCAGACCGTTATCCCCAGGGCGCGGGCCGCCTTCACGTCCACGAGATCGTAGCCGGTAGCCTGCACGCTGATGAGTTTGAGCGCAGGGAGTTTTTTCAGAAGATCCGCGGAAAAGGGCACTTTGTTCAGAAGAATGATCTCCGCGTCGCGGCTTCTTTCCAGAAGTTCCTCTTCCGTGGCGGGAACGTGGGGGTAGACGGTCAAACACCCCAATTCTTCCAGCTCTTCCCAGGAAAGGTCTCCCGGGTTGGCCGCATTGCCGTCAAGGATCACGATTCCGGGTCTTTTTTTCATGGAGTCTCCTTTTTGGATGAGTGTCGGGGGGCGCAAAGGATCACTCCTGCCCCTTCACGAACTCGAAAAACGTGTGATACATTTCGAAAAGCCTTGCCTCTTCCACCACTTCGTTCGGCAGATGGGAGGAGCCGGGAAGCCCTCTCCTGCCGCAGCCGAAGAGAACGCAGGGGGTGTGCCCGAAGGTGACCACAAGTCCCTGATCGCTCTGCACGCCGCCTATGGAAGAAGCCTCTCTTCCCGTCACTTTGGCAAAGGCCTTCTTGAGGTTGACCACCAGCGGGCTTTCCTCCGGAATGTCGGCGGCCTTGAGGAACCTGCTCATCCACCGGAAGGAGCAATCCTGCGGGAAGAGGGATTCGAACTCCCGTTTGAGTTCCGCTTCGCTCTCCCCCGGGAGAACATCCAGAAAGACGGAAAGGGCATCCCCCTTCTGGCTGATGAGGTAGAACTGCTTGGCAATGAGAGGGAAAAATTCGGGCCCGAAGGAAGCATGGGCATCCAGTTTCGCCTTGATCTTCTCCTTGAATTCCAGCATGATCCTGCGGATGGCCTCCTTGTCCTTTCCGGTCACTCTGCAGTAGCCGCCTCCCAGCCCCGCCCGCCAGATGGTCTGGTTGGAGCCTCCGTCCAGATAGACGGCCTCGTCGGCGGTGATCCCGGAAGCAAAGACCGCCACGGTCCCGTTTCCGCCGCCGGACTCCTCGTCGGGAACGGAGGCGATCACAAGTTCGCCGGGGAAATCGCATCCCTCTTCCTTCAATCCTGCCATGACGCAGCCCATGACGGCAAGTCCCCATTTGTCGTCGCTGGCGCCCCGCCCGCAGATGAAGCCGTCCGCAAGATCTCCGGAGAAGGGGGAGCGTTCCCAGTCCTCCAGTCTCCCCACGGGGACGGTATCCGCATGGGCCAGAAGCAAAGTCGTCTTTCCGGGCCGGTTCCCTTTCAGACGGGCGGTGACGATGGGGCGGTTCCTTAAATTGCGTTCCAGCAGCCTCCCGGGGAATTCGTCGAATCCGGGGATATCCTCTATGTAGGTGAGTTTCGCATCCAGATCATGGTTTTTCAGCCATGAAAAGAAGTACTGCTGGACATCGTTTTCATATCCGGTCACCCCGTTGTTTTCCGAAGGGATCCGGATGAGATCCTGCAAAAGTTCCGTAACGGTTTTTTCGTTCATTTTTTCTCCGTTGAATGGTATGATCGTACAAAAAATCCCCGCAGGAGGTCCGGCGGGGAAAATCCGTCTTATTTGGGTGCAAGGAAGAGATCGTCCACGTCGATCTGGCTGTTTTTTGCCGGCCAGAGCATGAGACTGTGATCCTCCGCCTTGATTCCGGGCCGTTTGAACTCGAAGGTATAGGTTTTCCATTCGGGGGAATCCACGTCGATGGAATAGACCTTTGCGGTCCCTTTGCCCATCCTCTTTCTCTTTTCGGTGAGATAGCGCAGAACGAAGAGATCCAGCTTCCCTTTGCCCCGGAGCCGCACGGAACCCCGGATCACGTCGCTTTTGATGCCGTAGTTGTTGAAGAGGAATCCCTGACGGAGACGTACATAATAGTTGGTCTTGCTGCCGTCATGGAGCAGATATTCCATATCGCCGCCGTACTGTTTGGCGTTGGAAAAGGACCAGGAGGCGGGGTAGCCGTTTCCGTTGGTCTTCCAGTGCTTGGGGACGCGGCTCTTCTTGCCCTTGTCGGGAATGTCGAAGTTCCCGTTTTTCCAGAGGGAAGTGTTGACTTCCGTCCGGTTCCCGGCGGAAACCTGCCGGGGAGAGGCAAAGGAGATGGGGTGGAAGACGTCCACGCTGTGGGGGGTGCCGATGCTCCAAGTGGAAACTTCGCTGGGTTCCCCTTTGGCGGCCTTGTGGCGCATCACGTTCATCTTGAGGACCGTGCCGGCTCCGAAAGCGCTGCCGGTGATCCGGGAGGCGGGAATGGCCAGTTCCATGACGAAACGGTCCTTTTCCTTGACTACGGCCACCTTCACGCCGGATTCCCAGGTCTTGTCGAACCGGGGCGCGGCGTTCCCGTCGCAGACGACTCCTTCGGAGTTGATCATGATCTGGAAGTAGGCGCTTCCCAGAATGGGATCGTTGATGAAGATCTCCACATCGTTGTCCTCCCACACGTTCCCGTCATGGTTTCTGGTGTTGACCACGGCCTTGTCCGGGGCCGTATCGAAGCACTCGATCCCCATGTAGAGAAAGTCTTTGTCATAGGCGAGTCTCACGCTCGTCTGATCCTTCGCCAGCTGGCCGTCGGCCTTCTGGAACCTGGTGAAGCGGTCGGCGTTCTGCCAGTCCCGTTCCACAAGCTTGCCGTCGATGGTGATCTTCCCCATAAGGGGATAGAGCTTGATGTCCCTGTGATTGGTGATGTACTTATCGTAGGCGGCAACCCAGGTCTTTTCGAAGAATTCCCGGTCTTTCTTGATGTGGGCAAGGGCCCGTTTGGCGTGGATGAGCGCCCGTTTCCCTGCGGCGGGGGCGGCCGCTGCGCCTGCCTTGTCCGGCGTGCGCTGCAGATTCACCTGCTCCTTTGCGCCTCCTTCGCCCTTTTCCAGCGCGGCGATCTCGTCGGAAGCGGCCTTTTCGGCGGAATCCAGAAGTTTGTAAAGTTTCTCTTTTGCGCCGGGAACATCCAGGAATTTCCCCACGGGGACGCTGTGGCCGTAGCCCCAGCAGCCGGGAGCATCCATGAAGAGTTTGGTGAGCATTTTGCGGAATTCTCTCATGCCGCCGTCCCAGCCCTTGCCGTAGTAGAGGGAGTTGATCTCCTCGTACATGGCGTCATAGTCGGAATCCACGTTCCAGTGGAAGGCCATGCCTATGTACATCATCTGCCACATCATGGCCCAGTTGTTCAGAACCAGATACTTTTTGAACCTCGGGGAGTAGTTCCCGTCGGGGCAGCAGACCTCGGTATGGGTCCCCATGTAGTTGGGCATATGCTTCTTGTAGAACTTGAGAGCGTCCACCCAGGGTTTCGCCACGGGGAGGAAGGCGTGTCCGGCATGGGAAAGTTCGTCGTAGGAGTAGAAGGGCACGCCCGTATCGCTCCACTCCTTGTTGTAGTCGTAATAGAATTTGTTGGTGGGGCAGTTCTTGTCGTCCAGCGCGTGCTTCCAGCACCTTCTGTGGTTGGAGACCATGATCTGGGCTACTCTTCTGTCCGGCTTGATCCCCTTGGGTGCGCGGGAGTAGTTCTGGTAGGTCCAGCCTTCGAAACGCAGATCCGGAGCCTGTTTGTAGATCTCGTCCAGCACCGCGTTGGCAAAGGTCCAGTATCTTGTGGAAACGAGCCCCTGATCCTTCTCCTCCTGAGGGTCGATCTTCCGGCAGTTGTCGCACTGGCACCACTGGGTGGTGTCGTTGTTCCCGAAGACCAGAACGCAGGGCTTGGGGGCGTTCCGGAACTGTTTCACCGCGCTTGCCGCCACGATCCGGATCACGTCGGGATTGGTGGTGCAGGGCTGGGGATTGGCGCCCCCGTCCCGGGTGATGACCCGCTTGCCGTGGATGATGGGGAAGTATTCCGGATGTTCCCTGAACATCTTGTCCACATAGGCCTTTCTGTCCTTGGCCTTGATGGAGGAATTGTAGGTCAGGAGCGGGCTGAAGCAGTGGCCGCCTATGGCGCTTTTCACCGCCCGGGCTTCTCTGCCTTCCTTCAGGTTCTTGAGATTGATCTTCCCTGCGCCGGACTGGAAGCGCATCCCGTTGCGCACGCCCCAGTCCAAGGTGTCCAGAACGGGGCTGTTCCACGCCATGCAGACCCGGGAAATATCCCGGTGGGCAAAGGAGGGATTTTCGATGATGACGCCTTCCGGAACGGAAATGGTGGGCCTGATCGCATAGTATTCCCCTTCTTCTCCGGGGATCAGGAAGCGGATCCCGCCGAAGGCCTTGAGGACCTTGAAGACGCCGTAGAGGACGCCCACGGGCTCTCTTCCGGCAATGCGCAGTTCCCCGGCCGTGGCGGTGATCTTGAAGCCCTCTTCCTTCACTTTCTCATCTTTGGTGAGTTCCAGATAGACGGGCACGGTCCCCGCGACCGGCTTTTCGGCGATTTCGGGCGCCTTGCCGTCGGCGATCTTCCCCAGAAAGCGGACCAGTTCCTTTGCCGCAAATTTTTCCGGGGGCGCGGCATCCTTGCGCAGAATGACGGTGCATGCGGGTTTTCCGTTTTCCATGAGTTTCAGATCCGCGCTGCACAGAAGCGGCAGGGCGCACAGCAGAAGCATCCATGACGATTTTTTCATCATTTTCGTTCCTTTCCTTTTGTTATTTCGGATTCCATCGATCGTTCAGGGTATACCTATACCACAAAAAATCCATTATTCAAGGCGGAATCCTTTCCGGGAGCGCCATTTTTCCTCTTTTCTTTCTTCCCGGCGGAAAACGGGGCGGAAAAGAGGCCGGATAAGGGAGGCGCAGAGCGAAAAAACACGGCGGATATTCCATCCCAGCCTCTTGCCTATCCGGCTTATTCGGCCTATCCGGCTTATTCCCCAGCCGTAACTTACTGGGGGGCTGGAAAAAAACACACCTGATGTTTCCAGCCGGGACGTTTTCGGGGGAGAGACAAACGCGCTTGCGCTTTTTTCTCTCCCCCTGGACCCCCTCTCATTTTCATACAGAAGGCCGGTGCTGGCTGGGTAGGTCCCTGATTACAGAAGCGTCAGGTGGCTGGGTAGTTTCCGTTACCATTTATTGCGCGGCCTTCCGGCGGAAAAGCGCCGCCGGAAAACCGCT
>JAGAEF010000310.1 GCA_017613255.1 Lentisphaeria bacterium | reverse complement strand
TCACCGGACCTACCGGAAGCGGAAAATCCACCACGCTGGCAGCCATGGTGGACTACATCAACCGCCACCGTACCGACCACATCATCACCGTGGAAGACCCTGTGGAATTCGTGCATCCCAGCCGGAAATGTCTGGTGAACCACCGGGAGATCGGACGGCATACCAACAGTTTCGCCTCCGCCCTGCGTGCGGCCCTGCGTGAAGACCCCGATATCGTGCTGGTGGGAGAAATGCGCGACCTGGAAACCGTGGAGATCGCCATCGAAACCGCCGAAACCGGACACCTGGTCTTCGGTACCTTGCACACCACCACGGCCTACAGTACGGTGAACCGTGTGATCCAGCAGTTCCCCGCCACCCGTCAGGACCAGATCCGGCAGATGCTTGCGGACTCCCTCCGGGGCGTCATCGCCCAGACGCTGTGCAAGAGGAAGGGGAAAGGCCGTATCGCCGCGCTGGAGATCCTGCGGGTGACCTCCGCCGTCTCCAACCTGATCCGTGAATCCAAGATCTACCAGATCCCCTCCGTCATCCAGACGGGGCAGAAGCTGGGGATGTGCACGCTCAACGACTCCCTTCTGGACGTGGTCAAGCGGGGGATCGTGGCGCCGGAAGAAGCCCTCTTCAAGGCCATCGACCGCGCCGATCTCATGAACATGTTCAACGAAAACGGCATCGAATATCAGGAAAACCTCCTCGACGAGATGTGAGGAGTCTTTCCCGGAGGGGAACCATGATGACGGAAAACGCGTTTTCTTCTGCCTACTCCAAGATGGACTATCCCACATTGACCATCCAGGAAGCGGGTACGACAAGGGAAGAAGTGCTGGACAAACCCTCCTTTTCTCTGGGCAGGGGGCTGGACTGCACCATCGTCACGGACGACAGCAACGTCTCCCGCCGCCATGCGGAAATCAAATGGGAGAAGGGCTGCTGGCGCATCACCGACCTCAACAGCGCCAACGGGACCTTCGTCAACACGCTTCCCGTCTCCTCCCAGATCCTCAAGCACATGGATATCATCCAGATCGGCGGCGTCATGCTGGTCTTCAACGATCCCCATACCCCCGCGGCGGGAGAGGCGGAAAAATGGAACAACGAGGACGATGCGGAAGCTTCCGCATTCAACTTCGAATCCATGAAAAGGGTGATCCGCCGTCTGGAGGAGAACATCGCCAAGGTGTTCAAGGGGAATCCGGGAGCCATCCGGGATCTGCTGGTCTGCCTCATGGCCGACGGACACTTGCTTCTGGAAGACGCTCCCGGCGTGGGAAAGAGTCTGCTGGCCCAGGCGCTGGCCAAAAGCGTGCAGGCCCAGTACAAGAGGATCCAGTTCACGCCGGATATGCTCCCTTCGGACGTCACGGGAATGAACATTTACGATGACGACAAAAAGGTCTTCCGGTTCCTGCCCGGCCCCATCTTCGGCAACGTGATCCTGGCGGACGAGATCAACCGGACCACGCCCCGCACCCAGTCCAGTCTTCTGGAGTGCATGTCGGAGTCCGCCGTGACGCTGGACGGCCAGAGCCATGTCCTGCCCAAACCCTTCTTCGTCATCGCCACGCAGAACCCTTCCGACTACCACGGGACCTATCCCCTGCCGGAGCCCCAGCTGGACCGTTTTCTCATGCGGCTGAGCATCGGGTATCCCTCCCCCGAGGCGGAAAAGGAGATCCTTTCCAGCCAGATGTCCGGACAGGTCCTCAGCCATATCTCCTATGTGGTGCGCAGCAACGACGTGATCCGCTGTCAGGCTCTTGTCCGCACGGTCACGGTCTCCGACGCCATCAAGGAGTATATCGTAAACATCGCCAACGCCACCAGACACCATGAGGCGCTGCTCAACGGGACCAGTCCCCGGGCGACTCTCGCCCTCATGCGCGCCTCCCAGAGCCTTGCCGCCTACAACGGCAGGAATTTTGTTTCGCCTCAGGATGTGCGGAACATGCTCAAGCCCGTGTTCAGTCACCGGCTCAATCTCAAGCTCCGGGCCAAAGCCCAGTGGAAAAGCGTGGATTTTCTTCTGGACGACATCGCGGAAAAGGTGAAACTCAAAAACGAGGATCAGCTCTGATGAAGTTCCTTGCGGTACCCACAAAACGGGGGCTGCTTTTCCTGCTTCTCACGCTTTCCGCGCTGGGCGTGGCCTTCATGAATTCCGGGCTGATTACCGCCTTTACCGCTTCCGTGCTTTCCGCCCTGCTTCTCTCCAGCTTTCTCATGACAGCCTTTTCCCTTTCCGGGATCTCCGTGGAAAGGAGTTTCCCTCAGGAAGGGCATTGCGGAAGCGATCTATTCATCGAGCTTGCCGTGGAAAACCGTTTGCCGCTCTTCCGTCAGGAGTGCATCGTTTTCGAAGATCTGCCCTTTCTCCTTTCCGGGCAGTACGCCTTTGCCGTTCCCGCTCTTTCTCCCCGGGAAAAACGGAAGTTCTCCTTCCGCGTCAAGGCGGAAAAACGGGGGGAGTATCATCTGGAAAAGGTGTTTCTCTGTTCCGGGGATCCGCTGGGCCTTTTCCGGAAAAAAAAACGATTTCTGCTCCCTGCCGTCCTTGAGATCCGTCCCCGGATCTTCCCCCTCCGTTCCCTGATCCGGGTCAACCGGCACGGCGGAATGCCCAATGCCGAAGGCAGAGCGCTGGGACACGCAGGAAAGGGGCCGGAATTTTTCGGCGTGCGCCCCTACCGCGCCGGAGACGAAGTACGGCACATCCACTGGAAATCCACCGCCGCCAAGGGGAAGGTCATGGTCAAGGAATTCGAGGCGGCCGCCGTGGACCAGATCGTCATTCTGCTGGATACGGAAAAGAAAAAAGTCAGTCCGGAACCCTGCGACAACAATTTCGAGTTTCTCATCTCCTGCGCCTGCTCCATTACCCAATACCTGAGCGGGAAATACTGCCATTTGCTTCTGATCGCCGCGGACGGGGAGGAGGTCCGTTTCCTTTCCGGGGACGCGGCCTCCGTCAACCGCCCCATCCGGCAGGTCCTCACCCATCTGGAAAGTTCGGATCAGAGCTTTGCCAAGCTCCTTTCCACCGCCGCGGAAAGCATTCCGCCCGGCTCGGTGGTCTATCTTCTTTCCATGTCCAGGGAGTCGCTTCCGGAAACCATCGAACTGCTGGAGGAGCGGGACTCCTGCTGCTTCTGGCTCTACGCGCCGGGAGAAAACTTCCCCCCCATCGAGCCGGACAAACCCAGAATCGTGAGGCGGGAAAAGCTTTCCGATCCATTCGACGACGTTTCCACGATCCCCCATATCGCCGATTTCACCACAAAAGCCGATGAGATTCTGGAAGGAGGTTCCCGTGGGGAAAGCCTTTGAAAAGACCGCCTCCTCCTTCCCGGAAAAACTCCTTTCCGCGGGGAAAAAGCTCCTGCCGGAAGGCGTGCTTTCCTTTTTCTCCTTCCGGGAAGATCCCTCTCTTGTTGCCGACACCAGTCACATGCTTCCCCGGGAGGAGGGAAGCAAAGTCCATCTTCTTTACGCCTTCCTGTACCTGCTTGGCGTGGTTGCCGCGTTGTGGCAGCACGGAGACGCGACCTTCACCTTTGCCGTCCTGATCTCCCTCCTTCCGGTGACCGCGCTTCGCTATCTCCCCTACCGGTTCGCCGACATTCTGACAAGGCATCTCCTTTCCTGCGCCGTCTTTTTCGGGGCCTGCTTCTGGATCGTCTTCCGGATCAGCCGGGGGATCCCCATGGACCTCGTGCTGGTGGAGGCCCTTGTTCTGGGGGGGACCGTCTTTCTCATCAACGCGGGCAGGAGGGATTATCACTATCTCTTCTTCATCAGCGTCTTTCTTCTGGAGTATTCCGGGCTCATCCCCAGAAAACTGCTTCTGGGGATCGCGCCGGCTGCCCTGCTGTGCCTCTTTCTCCTTCTTTCCGGGGAAAGGCTTCAGTTCCTTGCCGGGGAAAGGACGGTCTCTTTCTGTCATGACTGCTCCCCGATGCGTTCGTTACGCCGTTCCTGGCATATCCGGCTCTTCCAGATCCTTCTGGCCCTGCCCATTTTTCTGTGCGTCTTCAGCGTTCTCCCTTTGCACGATACCGGAAGCGAAGGGCTTTTCGAAGTCTCTTTCGTGACGGCGCGCACTTCCGCGCTCCCGCAGGACCTGCGGAACTGGCTGAAACAGAACAGAAAGTTTACGCAGGGTCCGGACGGGGAAATGAAAACGGAGGGAAAGGAGAGCTTCGAAAGTCAGGGAGAATCCGGGAAAAAGGACCTTTCCTCCTCCCTTCCCGGCAACGCCGACGGCAACGGGCAGGGTTCCTCCTCCCCCGGCAAGGAACTGGTCTTTACGGCGGCGCTCCCCGTCAAACTCTATCATCTGGGCACGCTCTACGACGTCTATGACGGGGAAAAGTGGCGGACTTCGGAAAAACTTCGTGAGACCATGCCCCGGGACGGGGGAGGAACCAAACGCCACATCTACAGTTTCGGCGTCACGGGGAAATACACCATTGTCCGCTGGGTCTCCCCCAATCTGTACGCCCCCTTCCGGCCCGTGGATTTCCAGTTCGGACCCGGCTTCGGCACGGACGTCCTTTTCTGGACCAAGAACCGCAAGACCCTTACCCAGACCGCCTTCAATGCCAAATTCCTTTCCACGGATGCCCTGCCCCGTCTTCCTTTCCGCTATCAGGTCAACTCGGTGATCCAGATCCCGCTTCTCCCCCCGGATGAGACGGAGGAGGAAGACAAGGACTCCGAAGATTCCCGGGAACGGAGGATCTCCTCCAATGCAGGGGATTTCTTCTCCCGTCAGGCGGAAAAGGAGAAGGAGAAAGAGGAAAAAGCCCTTGCCGCCGCCCGGGAAAAGCAGGAAAAAGCCCTTGCCGCAAGAAAGAGTGCCGCGGAGAAAAAAACACCCGTCTTCCGCCCCGGGAGGCCCGCTGTTCTGCGGTATGATCCCGCCGCTTCCCAGAAGCCCGCTGTCGTGAGGAAGGCGGACGGAACGGGAAAGGCCGTCGTGAAGGGAAAAGATCCCGAAAAACTTTTCCGGGCCAAAGTTCTTGCCAGAGATCCCCTGCCCCCGGGGAAACTTTCCTTCTACGGAAGACACAGTAGGCACGGGGACCCCGCATGGCGGGAAAGGATCCCCAAGGAACACTTCCTCCAGCTCCCGGAAAACCTTTCCACACGGGTGACGGGACTTGCCGGGATCATCACCAAAGAGGCCCGCACGCCCTACGAAAAGGCCGTGGCCTTGAGAGACTTCCTGCGGAGCAAATACAAATACCGCCTGGACGCCCCCAAGGTCCCGCCGGGCGTGGAAAGCACGGAATTTTTCCTGTTCGAATCCCGGGAGGGGCACTGCGAATATTTTGCCGCGGCATTGACCGTTCTTGCCCGGGCCAGCGGACTGCCCGCAAGGGTGGCCGTGGGCTTTTCTCCCGGCAACTACAATACTCTCACCAAACAGTTCGAAGTGCATGAATATCACGCCCACGCCTGGAGCCAGATTTTCATCGAACGCGTGGGGTGGCTCACCTTCGACGCCGTTCCCCCCGGAAACATCTCTTCGGAAACGCTTCCCGCAGGACTGGGCCTTCT
Source organism: Lentisphaeria bacterium (assembly GCA_017613255.1). Lineage (GTDB taxonomy): Bacteria > Verrucomicrobiota > Lentisphaeria > Victivallales > UBA1829 > RGIG5327. The sequence goes on along the minus strand of JAGAEF010000310.1, from coordinate 10,106 downwards.
GCGGGATCCCTTCGGAGAGGAGTGGAAAATCACGCCTCCGGAACTCACCGCGACCACGCTGGGGTATGTCAGGAACACTCTTCAGAAGGAGGCCGTGCGCCGGAAATCGGAGGCGGTCCAGACGGCCATTTCCAAGATGCTTCAGGACGACGACGCCCTCAAGACGGAAGATCCCCGGAAAAAGAGAACAGGCAGGAAAAAAGTTTCCGTGAAGACCCGCTCCCCCGGCCGCTCTTCCGGCCCCGTCGACCGCCTGAAAAACTTCTTCCTTTTTCTTACGGGAAAGGCGGGAGAAAAGATCCTTGCCTTCCTTTCCACGGCACGGGGGAAAACTTTTCTGCCGGTGCTTCTCATTTTTCTTGCCGCACTGTTTCTCCTGTTCCGGAAAATCCTTTTCTGCGGGAAACTCCTCTGCTGCCGCTACCGCTTCGGCAAACTGCTTCTTCTTGCGGAACAGGAACCGGATCCGGGAAAAAAGCTCCTCCTTCTCTACCGGGCGCTGCGGCTCCTGCTGATCCTTGCGGGAATGGAACGGAAACACAATCAGGAACTTCTGGAATACGGGAAGGAGACGGCAAAAGCCTTCCTTGCCGCCTGGGAAAAGAAAAAAGTGCCGGACAAGGACGAAGAAAAACTTCTTCAGGAAAAAAGCGGGATCTTTGCCGAATGTGTCCGGAAGATCTTTTCCGGCTTTTACGCATTGGAATACGGAAACGATTCCTTCTCCCCGCAGGAGGCGCAGGAGTTCCGGGAGTGCGTGAAAAAGGTGTTTTCCCTGCTGCGGGAACTCTATCCCGACGGACTGTTCTTTCTGGAAAAACTTTTGTTTGCTCCGCCCTTCGAACAGGAAGAAGCAATGCCCCGCTGATGCGGGAATCCCAAAGGGAACGGCGATTCCGGGAAAAAATCAGGTGTCAGGCTTTCTGTTCTGCCGCTGCGGCAGGAAGATCCGCCCTCTTGTTGTACCACCTGATAAGCATGGCGCCCAGGGTAAGTCCGCCGCCGAAAGCGGTGAGAAGGACATAATCGCCGTCGTGCAGCTTGCCCGCCCTGTTCAGTTCATCCAGACACAATCCGATGGAGGCGGAAGAAGTGTTCCCGTACTTGCTGATGTTGCGGAACACCCGTTCCAGGGGCAGTTCCAGCCGATTGGCGATGGCGTCGATGATGCGCATATTGGCCTGATGCGGGATGATCCAGGCAACTTTTTCCGGAGCGATCCCCGCCTCTTCCAGCGTATCGCGGCAGGCCTTCACCATTCCGAAAACGGCAAGCTTGAAAACGGACTGCCCGTCCATTTTCACGAAGTGCAAATGCTTTTCCACGGTCTCGGCACAGGCGGGATTTTCGCACCCGCCCGCAGGGATCTGCAGAAGATCGGAATATTTCCCCATGGAGCCCAGTTTGGAGGCCACGAAAAACTCTTTTTCCTCCTCCGTGCCGGAATCGTCTCTGGCAAGGACAAGGGCGCCGGCGCCGTCTCCGAAGAGGATGCAGGTGGAGCGGTCGGTCCAGTCGGTGATGGAGGAGAGCTTTTCGGCCCCCACCACCAGCGCGTAACGGTATTTCTTATGCGCCTTGAGCATGGCGTTGGCGATCTCGATGGAATAGAGAAGCCCGGAACAGGCGGCAAGCACATCGTAGCAGGCGGCGTGCACGGCGCCCAGCTTTTTCTGCAGGATGCAGGAGGTGCTGGGCAGAGGCCGGTCGGGAGAGACGGTGGCAACGGAGATGAGATCCAGCTCCTCCGGGCGGATCCCCGCCATGTCCAGAGCGTTCTTCGCCGCTTCCAGAGCCAGATCGGAGGTCATGACCTCCCTTTCGGCGATCATGCGCTGGGAGATCCCGGTACGGGTGCGGATCCACTCGTCGTTGGTCTCCACCATCTTTTCCAGATCGAAATTGGAAAGGACCCGGGGCGGGACATAAGAACCTGTGCCTAAAATCCTGATAGCCATTTTCCGCTGATTCCGTCTCTTCTCTTCAAAATCTTTCCCTTGCCTCCGGCCTTGGGGACGATCCGCACGCTTTCGTTCTCGGCACACTTCCCTGCACGAGGGAAAGCCTTTCTCAAAGCCCGCCCTGCTTCTCCAGCAGAGGAGCCCACTTTTCCGCGTACTTTTCCTTTTCGATGCCGCACTCGTAGATGCGGTTGGAGATCTGTTCCGGGACCTTGGCGATGGCGAACTCGTTGGCAACGCGGATGGCGTTGCGGATGGCCTTGGGCGTGGACGCCCCGTGGCCGATGATGCAGATCCCGTTCAGACCCAGAAGAGGAGCTCCGCCGTACTCCTCGAAATTGCTTACCGCCTTGATCTCCCGGAACGCCTCCTTGGCAAGCAGGGCCCCGGTGAGCCGGAGGGCGTTTTTCCGGAAGGCCTTGTTGATCCACTGGAAGGTGGCCATGGCGAGACTTTCTCCGGATTTGAGAAGCACATTGCCCACGAATCCGTCGCACACCACCACGTCGCACCCGCCCATGAAGGTATCATGCCCTTCCACGTTGCCGATGAAGTTGATGGGCATTTTGGAAAGGATCTTGAAGGTTGCCTTGGTGAGTTCGTTTCCCTTGGCGTCCTCCCCGCCCACGGAAAGCAGCCCTATGGAGGGGTTCTTGATCCCCAGACCGTACTTGGCGTACAGTTCCCCCATGACGGCGAACTGGGCCAGATTCAGCGGGGTGCAGTCGGTATTTCCTCCGGCATCCGCAAGGATCCACTTGCCCGTCACGTTGGGCATGATGCAGCCGATGCAGGGGCGGTCCACGCCGGGGACCATGCGCATTCTCACCTTGGAAGCGGCCACCGCCGCTCCGGTATGTCCGGGAGAGACCACGCCGTCCGCCTGCTTCTGAGCCACCAGAGTGGCGCAGACGGTGATGGAGGAGTTCTTCTTGCTTTTGATGGCGGTGGTGGAAGGTTCTCCCATCTCCACCACGGTTTCCGCATGGACGACCTTGAGCCGGTCGGACTCCTTGACGTGCATCTTCTCCATGTAGTAAGCCAGCTTCTCCTTATGTCCTACATAAAGGATCTCCACATCCGGATACATTTCCAGAGCTTCGACGACGGCTTCCAGCGAAGTTGCGGGAGTGAAATCTCCTCCCATGGCGTCAACGGCGATTCTCATGACGGGAAAACGACCTTGCTGTTGTTACTTGGGCTGTTCGACGGTAAGGACCTGCTGACCCTTGTACATGCCGCAGGCCTTGCAGACGGTATGGGGAGCAACGGGAGCACCGCACTCCTTGCAGAAGGTGGCCTGCACGCCTTCGTAACGGTTATGGGCCTGACGCTGACGGCGTTTCATCTTGGACGATTTTCTTTTGGGCATTGCCATGATATGTTCTCCTTATATTAGGTTGAATGTCGTTTTCCCGCGGGACACACGGTCCGCAGCTTCTCCGGAAGGATCCCGCCGAAGCGCAAAGAATCCTTCAGGACCAAATACTATAGCACGCTTTTTTCTTTTTTCAAATCCCGTTCCCGCTTTTTCTTCTCTTCCGCCTCAAACTTTTTTCATTCCCGGGGAAAACGCCCCCCGGAACAGAAATACCCGGATGGAACCACCCGGGTATACTCTTTTCTCCGGAAGAAATTCCGGGAAACGGCCTACTTGGCAAGCTTGACGGCGACGAACTCGTCCCGCCGGTTCTGCGCATGGGCTTCTTCCGTTTCGCCCTGCACGGCGACTTTCTCTTCGCCGTAGCTCAGGGTCTTGATCCGGGAAGCGTCGATGCCCGCACCCACCATCATTTCCTGTGCGGCAAGGGCACGGCGCTCGCCCAGAGCGCGGTTGTATTCATTGGTGCCCCGGGTATCGCAGTTGCCTTCGATGACCACGCCCGTTCCGGGATTGCCCTGCAGATACTTGACCACCGCATCCACCTTGGCGGCCTCATCCGGATCCACGATGGCCTGATCGAACTTGAAGTAGAGAGGCTGGAACTGCACGCCGGGAATGGGGGTGCCGAATCCGTCGTAGTCATTGACTCCCACGCCCGCGCCCTGCTGATACGCGCCGGGCTGGCGGCCTATCCCGGAAACATCTCCGCCGCCGGGTTCGCCGATCCCGCCGCCTTCCAGCCCTGCGCCCGATCCGCCGAAGTTGCCGGCACCGGAAGCTCCGCCGTTGCCGGAAGCGCCTCCGGCACCTTTCCTGAAGAAGGGCTTGGCGGTTTCGTCCCCCTCAAAGTAAGCGCAGGAGGTCCCCAGAGCAGCAAGAGCGGCGGAAGCGACCGCCAACAGCATGAACTTCGTCCATTTCATTTTTCATATCCTTTCTTTTGTGCAGAAAAACTCGTCTGAATATAAAAATAATCACTTTTCTGAAAAAATCAATAGGAATTCCATTGACAGTTGCACGAAAAGCAAGTAAATTTAAAGAAAAATCATCTATTTTTCAACAAAAACGGGTCTTCCCGGAAAATCTGGAGGTAAAAAATGGCAACCAAAGAACAACTCTCCCGAATCAGAACCGACATCGACTGGGGCTCCCTGGGCTTCAGCTACATGCCTGTCCGCTCCCACATCGCCTGCACCTACAGGAACGGCGCGTGGGGAACTCCCGAGCTCAGAACCGACCACCACGTGACCCTTTCCATCGCGGCCACCTGCCTCCATTACGGTCAGGCGGCTTTCGAAGGGCTCAAGGCCTTCCGCTGCAAGGACGGCGCGGTGCGCATCTTCCGGCCCGACGAAAACTCCCGGCGCATCAATCTTTCCGCCTCCCGCATCCTGGGACCGGAAATGCCCGAAGAGCTTTTCGTGGAAATGTGCCGCAAGGTGGTGCTGGACAACATCGACTATGTGCCCCCCTACGGAAGCGGAGGCTCCCTCTACATCCGTCCCCTCTACATCGGCATCGATCCCCAGATCGGCGTGGCCCCCAGTGCCAGCTATGAGATGCTGATCATGGTCATGCCCGTGGGCGCCTATTACAAGGCGGGTCTCAAGCCCGTCCCCGCCATCACCATCGACCACTACGACCGGGCGGCTCCGCTGGGAACAGGCACCATCAAACTGGGCGGCAACTACGCGGCCAGCCTCAAGCCCCAGAAGGAAGCCAAGGAAAAGGGATATCCCGTTCCTCTCTTCATGGACGCCAAGACCCATCAGTACATCGACGAGTTCGGCACAAGCAACTTCTTCGGCATCACCAAGAAGGGGATCTACACCACCCCCAACTCCACCTCCATTCTGGGGAGCATCACCAACAAGTCCCTCCAGCAGATCGCCAGAGATCTGGGCATGGAAGTGGAATGCCGTCCCATCCACCGGGACGAGCTTGCCGACTTCGCCGAAGTGGGCGCCTGCGGAACGGCGGTGGTCATCACCCCCATTTCCGAGATCAACGCCGGGGGCAAGATCTACACCTACGGACAGCAGTGCGGCCCCACCCTCAAGAAGCTCTACGACCGCATGACCGGCATCCAGTACGGCGAACTTCCCGATGAACACCACTGGACTTTCGAGGTCTGACATGATCTCTCAAGTCATTGCGGAAAAAATCAGGGGAATAGATCCGGGCGTGCGGGCTCTGGAATCCGGGGACGGGACGATCTTTCTCTCCCCGGGCATGCAGGGAAGAATTTTCTGCGCCGTAGGGGATGAACTCATCTCCAAGCTGGATTTCCCCCTTGCCGCCCATCCCACGGAGGATTTCAACAACATCGGCGGCAACTCCCTCTGGCCCGCGCCCGAGGGAGGCCCCTACGCCTTCAACTACCCCCACGGGGAGTGGACGGTGCAGGACGGGATCAACAAGGTGAAGGCGGAAGTGGAGTCCTGCTCCGCAGACACCTGCGTGATGAAGAAGCGCATTTCCATGCTCAACGCCAAAGGCGTGGAAGTCAAGCTGGATTACCGGAGGGAGACCAAAACCGCCTCCCTCCCCGCTCTGGCCGGACAGCTGGGGCTGAAAGGGACCTCTTACATCTCTTCCGACTCCTTTACGCCCGTGGGAGAATACAGCACGAAGGACGTGCTTCTCAACGCGTGGACTCTGGAACAGTTCCCCGGACCGGATCAGGTCGTTGCCTTCGGGAAGTTCGCCAAAAACGGCGCTTCCGCCAAAGAGATCATCAACGACGATTTCTACGGGGATCCCCTCTCCCGCATCACCTTTGCGGGAAATGTCTTCCTCTTCGCTCTGGGCGGGCAGGACCGCCTCCAGATCGGCGTGAAGAAGGCCTGTTCCCCCGAACTCATCGGCTCCTGGGATCCCAAACGGAACGTCCTCATCATCCGCAAAACCGCCATCGAAAAGGGGCAGTACATCAACATCGCGGACAATGAGCAGAAGAACGGGCCCTTCTCCACGGAAGACGTGTTCAGCATCTTCAACGGAGCCTCTCTGGGCTTCTACGAGCTGGAAACCATCGCCCCCATGATCGCGGAGAACGGGAAATTCGTCTCCTCCACGGTCCGTTCCGAAACCTTCATCTACAAGGGAAGCGCTTCCGCTCTGGCCGCGCTTCTGGAAAAAGAATACCTCATCAACGCAAAGGAGATCATAAAATGAACAAGATCAAGACTGTCTTCGGCTTCGACATGGAAACCGACGTGGGAAGCTGGACTTCCGGCTACGAGGGAATGCAGCACGGCACCCCCGTCATTCTGGACATCCTGAAGAAACACGACATCAAGGCCACCTTCTTCTTCACCGCGGACGCGGCGGAAAAGAACGCCAACATCGTGAAACTGGTGAAGGATGCCGGCCATGAAATCGGCTGCCACACCCTTTTCCATGAAACCATCGGCGACCCCCTCTTCGAGATCCCCGGCATGATCCCCCTCCTCCCCGAGGAAGTGGAACACCGCGTGGAAGTCTGCACCCAGAGAGTGGAAAAGATCGCCGGAGTGCATCCCACCTCCTGGCGCTGCCCCCGGCTCTGGGGCTCCACCACCGTGGTGAACGCTCTGGAAAGACTGGGCTACACCTCCGACGCCACCTATCCCATGTATTTCTACAGGGAACGGATCACCCCCTACCATCCCTCCAAGGATGACTGGACCAAGGAAGGGGATATGAAGATCATCGAACTGCCCATCTTCGCCGACCTTTCCATGGAATCCAAGGATCAGTACGGAAGAGACATGGACCAGTGGCCCCTGTGGAGAACCGAATCCGCCGACGCCGTGATGGATCATGTGAAAGGGTATTGCTCCTACTGCGAAAAGAAAGGCGTGGAACCCTTCCTCTGCTTCTACATGCACCCCTGGGAATTCTGGCCCATGCCCGAAGGACTCATCCACTCCGGCGAAGGCGCCGTCCTGCCGGATCCCTTCATCGTGAAGAACTGCGGCAAATATTCCGCGGACCAGTTCGACCGCCTTATCTCCCTGCTGAAAGAGGCAGGCTCCGTCTTCTCCACGGCCTCCGGCTGTCTGGACGCATAAGGAGTCGAACGGATTTTATCCGTTTTCGATGAAAGAAAAATCCCGGGAGCGAAAAAAACGTTCCCGGGATTTTTTGTGCCCGAAAATTTATCCGGCAAAAGTCAGAAACACCATTTCCCCTTGCGGAAAACGGCGATTTTCTCTCCCGAGGGGGTGATCCCGTCGATGGAAAGGGAGTCATTTCCCACCATGAAATCCACATGGATCATGCTGTCGTTGACCCCCATTTTCAGCATCTCCTCCCGGGAGTATTTCTCGAAGTCCCGCACGCAGTCGAAAAAGCCCCTTCCCAGAGCCAGATGACAGGAGGCGTTTTCGTCATACAGCGTGCTGTAGAACAGCAGTCCCGTGCGGTTGATGGGGGAGTCGCTTCCGATGAGGGCGCATTCTCCCAGATAAGAGGCCCCTTCGTCCATGGCGACCATCTTTTCCAGAGCCTCCTGCCCCTTTGCGGCGGCAACTTCCGTCACCTTCCCCTCATGGAACCGGATGGAAAAATCTTCGATGAGGGCACCCTGCCAGGAGAGGGGTTTCGTGGAAAAGAGAACGCCTTCCGCCTCCCCTTTTTTCGGAGTGGTGAAGATCTCTTCGGAAGGGATGTTGGGATTGAAGACCCTTCCGGAAAGATCCTTTTCGGCGGCCCCTGCGAAACGGCCCTGCTCCATGAGCCCCACGGAAAAATCCGTCCCGTTGTCGGAACGGTACTCCAGACGGGAGAAATGATAGTTGTTGAGAATATCGCACCGGGAATGGATCAGGGCGTTATGCTTGTCCCAGTTGGCGATGGGGTCGCCGTTGGCCCTTGCGGCGGCAAGGATCGCCTCCCAGAGCTTTTCCACAGCCTCTTCCTCCGGAACTCCCGGAAAGACCTTTTTCGCCCAGGCTTTCCCGGGAACGCCTGCAATGCACCACTGGTGTTTGTTTTCCGTGGCCTCCCGGTAGGGCTTGATCCTGGGGAATCTTGCCATCTGCGCCCTTGCGCGCTTGCCCTGATCCACGCCGTCCATGCCGTCGGGATCGTCGGAATCCAGCCAGAGAAGGGCGGGCAGACGCTCCGCGCGCCACTGCCATCTGGCCAGCACCCAGCTTTCCACTTCCGAAAGGGTCGCTTCGTCCTGATAAAGAACGTCCAGTTTTTCCGTTGCCATATCCGTCCAGTTCACCGCCACGCGGGAGGCCCCCGCCTGATAGCATTTTTCCACCGTCATGCGGACGAAGTCCGGCTGGTCCAGACCCGCGATGACAAGGACTTCCTGTCCCTTGTCCAGATTGAGCCCCTTCTTTACGACAAGATCCGCATACGCTTCCAGTCTTGATTGTTCCATATTCTCCTCTGTTCCTTTCCGGGAATCACTCCTTTGCCGTTTTCACATGGAAGAGGCCGCAGAGCGCCTCGAAACGCTTCAGGGGATCCCTGCCGAACTTCGCCATGCTTTTATAGACCTTTTCCGGACTTTTTTCCTTCATGTTTCCGCTTTTGGAAAAGAACTTGTCGGCAAGGCAGACGAGTTTCTCCTCCAAGGTTTCCGGGAGGAAATCCCGCGCGGGAAGGGGGAGAGAAGCCTTTTCGATCTCGGAAGAGGTGAGCCCGCTTCCCGTGTGTCTTTCGCAGATCCTTGCGAACTTTTCCAGATCGAGTCCGTGTTCTCTGCCGTATTCCCGGAGCATTTCCGCCCCCAGCAGCCCGTGGCACAGATAGGGGGACTCTCCGAAACAGAAAATATCCGGAGCGTGACAGAGCCGGATCCCCACATCATGGAGGAGCGCTCCGCAAACGACCGTATCATTGTCCAGTTTCGCCCGCTCTTCCGGCGGGAGAGCGTCAAGGATCTCCAACGCCTTGCCCCGCACCTGACGGCAGTGAAGGGAAAGATTCTCCCGCAGAGAGTCCCTTTCCGGGTAAAAGCGATCGAAGATCTCCTGTGCCTGTTCTTCCTTCATTCTTCTCCTTTTTTCCGGGAAATATACCCTCTTTTTCCGGGAAGTCAATATTTTTCCTTCGGAAAGGGGGAAAATAGGACAAACTTTGCTCTTTTGCGCCCCCGAACAAAAATTTTTCTGGAAAAAAGATATAAAAGGTGCTATATTATATCATGGAAGGGGGCCCTCCCCCGCCGGAAACGGAAAAGGAAAGGCGCAGCATGACAAAGATCCTGATATTGAACGGCCCGAATCTCCAGCTTCTGGGAACGAGGAAGAAGGAGGTTTACGGGAGCGTCACGCTTGGGGAGATCCGGCGGAACCTGCAGAAGGTCGCCAGGGAACTGGGCGTGGAACTGGAGTTTTTCCAGTCCAACCATGAAGGTGATCTGGTGGACAGGATCGGAAACGCCAAAAAGGAGGGCGTGGACGGCATCGTCATCAATCCCGCCGCCTATACCCACACCAGCATCGCCATACGGGACGCCATCGAAGGGGTGAGTCTTCCCGCCGTCGAGATCCATCTTTCCAACATCCATGCCCGGGAGGAGTTCCGGCATGTTTCCATGACCGCGCCCGTATGCATCGGCCAGATCGCCGGTCTGGGGCCGGACGGGTACGAGTGGGCCCTGCGGGCCATGGCGCGGCATCTTTCCAAAAAAGAGAAGAACAATAATAAAAAATAAAACTTTCGACCGAAAAAGAAAGGGAAAAAAATGAAAATCGACGAGATCAAGACCATTGTCAAACTCATGTCTGAAAACGATCTTACCGAATTCCGCATCG
>JAGAEF010000309.1 GCA_017613255.1 Lentisphaeria bacterium | reverse complement strand
TCCTGTCTTGCCATGTAGTCTGCATTGGTGACAGGCTTTCCGCACCCGCAGGCGCATTTTGCGCCCTGCTTTTCCTCGTCATTCTTAAGTTCCATCATCAGAATAGAACCCTTCTCTGTTCCGGAATTGAACCTCGCTTCCGTTTTTTTGTTCACAGTTGACTGTTCACGAACCGCCGTCACTCCGGCGGTTCAAGCGAAGGACCTTCTTTTCGGATGCCTCCGGCGGGAAAGCCCCCCTCAAACAACTATCCTATAAAATACACGACTTTTTTTACAATTTCAAAAGGATTTTCCCCGAAAAGGCGATTTTTTTCGAAAATTTTTGCGCCGTGCGCCCCTGCCCAAGCGCGTCACTTCGCCGCGGCGGCGGCCTTGCACTTGGCCACAAGGGATTCGAAACGGCGGCCGTATTCGATGTAAGTCTCGAACTTCCGCTGCATCTTGAGTTCCTCGTCGGAGGTATCGTCCCCTTCGTGGAAGACGCTCTGGATATGGGGCTCCATGGAGAATCCGCCGTCGTAGCCGTGCTTGAAAAGGTCGGTGAGGATCTCCGGGATGAAGCCGTGCCCCTCCCCTGCATAGGTGAATTCCCGCTCTTTGGCGCTGCCGTCCTCGTTGAGCTTGGAAATGGAATCCTTGATGTGCACGTAGCCGATGCGCTCCCGCACGTGGGTGTAGAACTCCCATGCGTTCTGCACCGGGTACGGGGGCAGGCCCATGCGGCTCTGGAGGAAGGTGGGGTTGCCCGTATCGAAGATGAACATGAAGTTCTTGTGCTTCACGTTGTCCAGCAGTTTGCAGGCGTGGAACCAGGACTGTCCGCCGTAATTCATGCAGTTTTCATGTCCGTAGACGATCCCGGCGTCCTCGCAGATGGAGACCAGTTCGTTGACCTTGTCGAAGATGTATCTTTCCTGTTCGGGGGAGTCCACCCGTTCTTTGGGATCCACCCGGAAACTCATGCCCCGGAGCTGTTTGATCCCCAGCTTCTGCATCCGGGGAATGGCGGTAAGCAGCTCCTTTTTCGTCTCCTGATAGGCCTTTTCGTCCAGAGGAGGGCAGTTCCAGTTGGCTACCCCGCTGCCGTAGCAGTTGAAGGTGATGTCCGTTTTGCTCATGGTCTCCAGCACCTTGTCGAACTGTTCGTCGGTCATCTTGCCCAGAAAGACATGGTCGATCAACCTGACTTCGATGTGTTTCCATCCCAGAGCTTTCGTGGCTTCCAGCTGTTTTTCGAGGCTGACTGCCGCCTCGTCCGCAAAACCTGTGTAAAACATGTTTGTCCTTTCGCCTTTATTTGCTGAAGGAAGATTTGAGATCCGTGTTCGTGCCGGAAACGGCCGCCGCCTTCCGGTAGCGGGACGTGGCAATCAATTTTTCCAGATGGCGGTCGAAGAGCGCGGAATCGATGGGCAGTTCCACGGTGCGGCCCTTCAGCTGGGAAAGGAGCATGGCGTTGGAAAGCTCCAGACCGTTGATCCCTTCGGAAACGTCGGAAATGAGTTTCTCTCCCTTCTGGACGGCGTTGATGAGATTTTCCGTGATGTCCCGGTGCATGTGGGGATTGGCGGAGGCGGCGGGGATCTCCACGTTCCAGACGGGGGGCCCGGAATACTTCGATGTGGAGGTGCGGGAGTATTCCGACATTTCCACCTCGTTCCGCGTAAACCGGATCTTGCCGTCCTCGTAAACGAGTTTTCCTTTTTCTCCGGCGACTTCCAGCCGGTTCGTGCCGGGGGCTTCCCCCGTGGAGGTGATGAATACGCCGGTGGCCCCGTTGGGGTATTCCAGAAAGGCGGTGACGTCGTCCTCCACCTCGATGTCGTGATATTTGCCGAAGCTCATATGCGCCGTGACCTTGGAGGGCATCCCGAAGAACCACTGCATAAGGTCCAGCTGGTGGGGGCACTGATTGAGCAGCGCGCCGCCGCCCTCCCCTCTCCAGCTTGCCCGCCAGGCTCCGGAATCATAGTAGAACTGCGTGCGGAACCAGTTGGTGATGATCCAGTTGATGCGGCGCAGCTCTCCCAGCTCCCCGCTGTCGATCAGGTGCTTGATCTTCTTATGCGCTTCGATCTGCCGCAAACAGAACATGGCCGCACCTTTCACTTCCGGATGCTTCTTCATGGTGTCGATGAGTCTCTGCGCTTCGGATTTCTGCACGGCGATGGGTTTCTCCACGACGATGTGTTTGCCCAGTTCCACGGCGCGGACGGCCAGAGGGACATGGTCGTAATGGGGGGTGGCGATGAGAACGCCGTCGTACAGGTCGCTGTGGGCGAAAAATTCGTCGTCGGAGGTGAAAAACGCGCAGTCTTTCAGGTGTTCATGGGGTTTGAGCTTCTCCGGATCCGTGTCGCAGAGTGCCGTGATCCGGCAGAATTTCGCTTCGCTCAAAAACTGGATATGGCCGCTTCCCATGACGCCTGTCCCGATGATCGCAAGACGGAATTGTTCCATTTTCTTTCCTTTTATGTTGAAAAAGTTCTGTGTGTCTTTTCCTTAATTTATCCTGCGAAAGGCGTTTTTTCAAGTTCGCGGGGCGGGAAAAGGGCTTCTTTGGAACCTTTTTGCGGGAGTTTCGCATAGTTTGTTTGCAATCCGGAAGGGATAATGCTATATTACCCGTGTTTCAAAACAAGACCAACCCCCAAAAAGCAGAGGTACCCCATGCCCATTACCGAAATTCTGGAACGGAACGCTTCCCAGTACGAAAACGATGTCGCTCTTGTGGAGATCAATCCGCAGGAACTGGAAAACAGACACACCACCTGGAAGGAATACTCCCTCATCGAATCTTCTCCGGCGGCCGCCTTCCGGTCGGAGATCACCTGGGGCGAATTCGACAAAAGGGCCAACCGCCTTGCCAATCTCCTCCTCACCAGAGGCATCGGGAAGGGCAACAAGGTGGCCATTCTCCTCATGAACTGCCTGGAATGGCTGCCCATCTATTTCGGCATTCTCAAAAGCGGGGCCATGGCGGTCCCCCTCAACTTCCGCTACTCTTCCGACGAGATCAAATACTGTCTGGATCTGGCGGATGCCGACGCGCTTCTTTTCGGCCCATCCTTCATCGGAAGGGTGGAGGCGATCTGCGACAGCATCCCCAGAGTGAAGACTCTTCTCTATGTGGGCGAGGACTGCCCCACCTTCGCGGAATCCTACAACCGGCTCGTTTCCTACTGTTCGGACCGCTCCCCCGCCATCCCGCTTTCCGACTTCGACGAAGCCGCCATCTACTTTTCCTCCGGGACCACCGGCTTCCCCAAGGCCATCGTGCACGCCCACCGCAGTCTCATGCACGCGGCCATCACGGAACAGAAACACCACTCCCAGACGAAGGAGGACAACTTCCTCTGCATTCCTCCCCTCTATCACACGGGCGCGAAAATGCACTGGTTCGGCAGTTTCCTCGTAGGCGGCAAGGCCGTGCTCCTCAAGGGGATCAAGCCGGAATGGATCATCCGGGCGGTCTCCGAGGAACGGTGCACCGTGGTCTGGCTTCTGGTCCCCTGGGCGCAGGATATTCTGGACGCCATCGACCGGGGCGACATCAAACTGGAAGAGTACCATCTTTCCCAGTGGAGACTCATGCACATCGGCGCCCAGCCCGTGCCGCCGAGCCTTATCAAGCGCTGGCTCAAGGTCTTCCCGAAGCACCAGTACGACACGAACTACGGCCTGTCCGAGTCCATTGGCCCCGGCTGCGTGCACCTGGGTGTGGAGAACATTGAAAAGGTCGGCGCGATCGGCATCCCGGGCCACAACTGGGAGGCGAAGATCCTGAACGAGGCCGGCGAGGAGACAGCTCCG
>JAGAEF010000308.1 GCA_017613255.1 Lentisphaeria bacterium | reverse complement strand
GAGGGGGTCCAGGGGGAGAGAAAAAAGCGCAAGCGCGTTTGTCTCTCCCCCGAAAACGTCCAAGCTGGAAACATCAGGCGTGTTTTTTCCCATCCTCCTCTTGCGTCTTGCGACTTGAAGCTTGTGACTTGCGACTTCTCTATCCTACTTCACCGGCCCGAAAACCTTTCTGATCGCTTCCAGATGTCCAAAGCCGTGTTCCTCTTCCGGCAGCAGGAAAGTGCCCTCGGTCCATTCGTTCCAGGAATGGATCATCAGGAAATTCCCGTTGAACGCATCCGATTCAATGAATTCTTTGGCTTTGCGGAGATATTTTTCGAACTGCGCGGGAGTCGAATCCGAAAGGATCGTGGAGTATGGATAGCCGGCCGCCGGATCGAAGATATCCGACTGCAGGGTGCGGGGACTCGAATCCCAGCCGACCATCATGGACGGATTGTAGGGCAGCCCGTAATCCTGAGAAAAACCCCGGAAACGCGGAATATTCTCTTCGGCGGCGGCCCCGTAATCCACGCAGGGCGAATCCTGCCGGGTCCAACTCCAGCTCCAGCTGTGCCCGGAAAAGGAATCCAGTCCCAGTGCCGCCGGCGGTACGTCCAGCTGATCCTTGTTGGGCACGATCACTGCGTTCAGATGCAGTTCGCCCAGTCCGGCCTGCCGGACACGGCCGCGGAATTCATCCACCAGTTCACGCAGCGTTTCCGTGCCCAGTTCCTGGATCATTTTTGTCAGGTGGTAAATCGAGAACATCGGTTTCCCGTCTACCCGCAGATACGAAGGATGGGAGAAATAATGTTCGATGCAGTATTGCGTCACGCGGCGGAAGATTTCGGGCGTGGCCGTGCCGGACGCCAGCACGGGCTTGGGGAAGGCACGGCAGCCCGGATGCGCCTGGATCGCATCGTGATTGCACCACATGACCGCGAATTTGATCTTGTCCACATTGGCGGCCTTCATCAGACCTTCTTCCAGACAGCGGGTCCGGTAAGGTCCGTCGTAATAATACCAGTCGAACATGAAGCCGTCCACCCCGTGGCTGACGGCGGTGTCGATATATTTTTCCATGACGGCAGGATCGGCTTCGTCCTCATAGCCCCACAGCGGTTTCTTGGGCTGTTTGTGGCCGGGGAAACGGGGCAGGGCGCATTTGGTCACGTTCCATTCGGTCCAGCCTGTGCCGTGCCATTTTTCGTTGCGGGGATCCACATGCCAGTTGGGGAAATAGTACGCCAGGATTTGGGGTCGTTTGTTTTTCATCCTTCAGCTCTCCTTGATTTTTTTATTCGGAAATGATTTCTTTCATGAAGCAGGCGATCACCGCTTCCAGATCGGGATACAGCTTGTGGGGCGAAGAACCGGGGATCCAGATATCGTGCCCTTCACACTGCCGGGCAAAATCGTAACTGTAGACACAGATCCTCGTCCCGTTTTTCAGCACGGCCTTTTCGAATTCCGCACAGGCGGCGAAGGGGACCACGGGATCCTTCCGCCAGTGGGTGCAGAGAACGGGCGGCGCATCGGAAGTTAGATAAGTTGCCGGATTGATCTCACGCAGGGCCTCTTTTGTGGGAGAAGCCCCCAGAAGCAGGGTATAGCGGTCGGGAGCCGCTTCCAGATCGGGGAAAACGTCGTCGATCCCGGAAATGGAAACGATCCCGCAGAAGGTGCGCTTCAGCATGAGTCCGGTCATCAGCGCATAATGCCCTCCGGAAGAGCCCCCCACGGAGAAAAGTTTGTTCCTGTTGACGGGATAGTCCGTTTCCAGCAGCCATTTTGCGGCGTCCTTGCAGTCCTCGCAGCCCGCGGGCCAGCGGTGCTGCGGCGCCAGGCGGTAGTCGATGTTGAAAACGGCAAAACCGTTCTCCGCCAGGAAATCCGCGATCCCGCGCACTGCAAAGCGGTCCATTCCGGTCCACCCGCCTCCGTGGATCAGCAGCGCGGCGGGAAATCCGCCTTCGGGAACGGCGCCTTCCGGGAGATAAAAGTCCCCCAGAAGACTCTCTTTGTACGCAATGTCCCGGACGATTTTCATTTTTACGCTCCTTTCGTGACGATTTTGTATTCCACATGGAAGGATTCCGCGATTTTGGCAAGTTCTTCGGCGTGGTGGCCGATCCCCAGCGCGAAGTGGTGGGTGGGGCCTTCCTTGCACCAGCTGGTGAGGAAGCTCCTCACGTCCGGAAGGAATTTGCCGTGGGTATTGGTGTTCCCCGTGGGCGGGATGGGCCCGGGAAGGGACTCCCCCTCCGCAATGATGAATTTGAATTTGCCTTCGGCGGTTACTCCGATGCTGAGAAGCGTGATGGGACCGGTTTTGATATTGAATTCCACCCCCGCCCCGGAGCCGGGTTTGCCGTGATATTTTTTCAGACTCCGCAGCACTGGCTTGCACTCGGCGATATTCACATGATGAGGCCCGTCATGCCCCACCAGCACGGTATCCCGGTCGAAATCGACGGGATGGAATTCGGCAAAACTTCCTCCGATCTCCAGACGGTCCATGATGAGCATGGCTATGCAGGTCTTTATGTCGAATTCGCCGCACATGGGGAATCCCGCTCCGGTGAGAAGGGAGTTTCCCACGATGAAATTGGTCACCATCTTCCGCATTTCCGAATCGGGCCGCGCTTCGTAATAGTAGGCGAAACCGTCCAGCTTCTTTTTTGCGATGAAGCGTTCCAGCGCCACGCCCGCGCGGGAGGCGGTAAGCAGATCTGCATGCGTCAGTTTTTCCGCAATGGGATCCGCCCCGGGGTCGGGCGTATCGAAAAATTCCAGGATCCTCCCGGACATTTTTTCCACTTCCGGATCCTTTTCGGAAAGATTTTCGTATTCGGAAAAGATCTCGTCGGGTTCGCAGGGCACCGCGTGGGCGCCGAAAGCAGCCGTCACGGCGGCGGGATCGGTCTGCATATCCAGCATGGTATCCAGCACATGCCCCATAAGGCCCAGCCGGGCGCTGCGCAGATCATGGCGCACATGGGCTATACGGCACCACTGCCGGATCTTCCGGTCCGCTTCTTTGTCCTTTTCCAGCACCCCGATGATGACGTCGGAAACGGGTTTGCCCATGCGGATGGCCACCCCGGTGAATTCGGGGACCGAACAGAGATCGTCGTTGCAGAGCTGGAGGAACGTCGTGCCGTTGGCATAATCCATGGCGCTGAGCGGCTGGAGGGCCAGCAGGACCACCGGGCAGGTCATCTCCCGGAGGATGGGACCGAAAGTCACGCTGGTGGCGTAGGTGACCATATCCACGAACAGCACGTCCGGATCGGCGGCCTTGATCGCGGGCAGGGTCTCATAGGCTTTGACGGCATTGTCGACCATGCCGAAATCCGTCACATGGACCTGATTGCCTTCCAGTTTTTTCAGCAGGATCGAGGTCTTGCGTTTCATCTCCTCCAGCAGGCCGGGGAACTGCTTCCAATAGGTGTCCAGCCCCACGGAAAAGACGGCGATCTCGGCGGTCAGGGGTTTGCGTCTGGCTACTTGCATACTTTCTCCTTTTTTCCGGTTGTCTCCGCGTGTTAATATAGTCCGCAAAAAGCACTCGTCAAATCAAAAACGGCCGTTCCTGCATAAAACGGCATAAACATCAATTTTATCCATAACTCTTCTTGAATATTTTATCGTCTTCGGTATATTAATTCCTGCACGACGGAAACGAAAAAAGAGAGACGCAAAAAATGAAGGAAGAGATCAAACGGGGTTTCTACCGGAAAAACGCCTTTTTCAGCAACGATTTTCCCCTTGCCATCCGGTATGTGGAAAACCGGTCGGAAGATTTCAACTTGAGCAAACGTTTCCAGCGGCAGTTCTGGAAGATCACCCTCATCGCCGAAGGGGTGGGCTTTTTCGTGTCGGGAAACCGGAAATTCCCCTTCCGGAAAAATACCCTCATCATCGTTCACCCCAACGAGCTGACCACCTGGGATATCTCCGGGAAAAAGATTTTGCTTTACAATATCCTTTTCGACAATACCCTCATCCCGCCGGAACTTGCGAAAATGGAGGATCCCTTCCACTTGCAGGAGATCTTTTCTCCCCGGTTGGATTCGAAAATCACCGCCCCGTGGCGGATCATGAGCGCGGGAAGAAAGATCGGCGCCCTGATCCGCACGCTGCATGCCGAATTCGAAAACGGGGAACTCAACCGGGAAGCCATGCTCCGATTGTATTTTCACGAGCTTCTGCTTCTTCTCATCCGCCAGAGCGAGCGCAAATACCGCAGGCATCCGGAGTGGACCGCCAACTATGTGCAGGAATATGTGCAGAAAAATTTTGCTTCCGACCTTTCTCTGGGGAAGATCGCGCTGGAACTGCATCTTTCTCCGGAACGGCTGTGCAGGCTTTACAAGGCGCATTTCGGGCACCCCATCCGCAAAGAGGTGAATTCTCTCCGGGTGAAGGATGCCTGCAAGCTCCTGAAGAATGGCGCTCTGGGTACGGAAGAGATCTGCAAACGTTCCGGCTTCCGTGATCTTTCCAACTTCTACCGGGTCTTCCGCTCCTTTACGGGATGTTCCCCGCAGGAGTATGCCCGCAGAAAAGTACCGGAGCAAGGCGGGGGCCGGGAGAAACGGCTTCAGGTGCGTGAAGAGGATTCGGACGTGCTTGGTTGCCCTGGTCGTCGACCGGATCGGCCTCATGGGGGCGTCGAACCGAAGTTTTGAGGTCGCCCCGGAGCGGAGAGTGCCGGATGGAAACAGGGGAACTCCTCCTGTCATGGATTTGAGAAAAACCCAATATTTTCTGAAATTGGCAGTCATTCGTTGCCAATTTTCACTTGAAATGGTCAGCTTTCGTGCTATATTAAAAAGCGGAAGGAGACCTTGAACATGGAAAAGACCTTGCTGAAAAATACCCTTCGGGAGTTGTATTCCGACTTTTATGAAGACCAGATACCCGAAATGACACGCCGTCTGACGACCATTCCGGAAGTTCCCAGAAGCGCGACAGTCGTGCTGGGAATGCGGCGAACCGGGAAGACGTTTCTGCTTTACCAGCGAATGAACGAACTTTTGGCCTCCGATGTTTCCAAAGACAGAATGCTGCATGTCAACTTCGAAGATGACCGTCTTCTGGGCATGACCGTGGAAGATCTGCGGTACGTTCCGGATGTTTACTACCAGATGTTCCCCGAAAACCGGAGTCGCCTCTGCTACTTCTTCCTCGACGAGATACAGAATATCGAACATTGGGAAGTCTTTGTGCGGCGCATGGTCGATACTCCCCATGTCCAGGTCTATCTTTCCGGTTCGTCCGCAAAACTTTTGTCCAGGGAAGTCGCAACGGCGATGCGCGGACGGTCCGTTGAGATAGAGAATTTTCCTCTTTCCTTCGAAGAGTTCCTGATCCACCATAACTATTTCAAAACGATCCCCCGCAATATCAGCAGTGCCTCCCGGAGCAAATTTCAGAACGCCGTGGAGAAATTCTTCGCCATCGGCGGAATGCCCGCGGTCCAGGATGTGTCCCCTGTGGTCCGAGCAGCGATCCTGCAGGGATATGTGAACACGGTGATATACAAAGACGTCATTGAACGGCATGAGGTCGCCAACACACAGGCCCTGAAGTTCACCATTCAGATGGTCTTCAACAATCCGGCAAGACAGCTCAGCGTCCGCAAGATCGCGGATTATCTGAAAAGCCAGCAGGTCTCCGCCAGCAGGGAAACCATATCGGACTACCTTGACTGGCTTGCCGATGCGTACCTTCTGCACAAGGTGAGTCTCTGTTCCGACTCCGCCATGAAACGCCGCACCAATCCGGACAAATATTATCTGAACGACATCGGAATTGTCAGAGCCATGCGCATCAAACACGCGCTGGATCAGGGACCGCTGCTGGAAAATCTGGTTTACCTTCAGCTGCGCCGTCAGGGATTCAAGGTGGAATACGTCATCACCTCGGACGGTTCCGAGGTCGATTTCATCGCGTTCCACCCCATGCGGAACGATTACAAACTCCTTCAGGTCTGTTTCGACATGAGCGACCGGAAGACCTTTGACCGCGAGGTTACGGCATTGCGCGATGCCGCGGATGCCCTTGGCGTGAAAGACCGCTGCGTCGTAACATGGGACGATGAAGATTCCCTGCCCGGCAATGTTCAGGTCGTTCCGATATGGAAATTCCTGCTGGACCGGGCAGCAGACTGAATTTTTCCGGTCCGTCTCATTTCCTTGCGAACACACCTCATACGGATGGGGCACGTACCGTAACTTCCTGGCGTTCACCCATAAAAGAATTCAAAACAAGAAAGCGGCCACAAAGGTTCGGAAACGCGAGAGGCAAAAAAATGGTGAGCCGGCAGGGATTCGAACCCTGGACCACCGCCTTAAAAGGGCGATGCTCTACCGACTGAGCTACCGGCCCACACATTCGTGGAAAGACAAAAAATGGTGAGCCGACAGGGACTCGAACCCTGGACCACCGCCTTAAAAGGGCGATGCTCTACCGACTGAGCTATCGGCCCGCACCATTTGTCGGGATTTAAATATAGTCCGCTTTTTCCAAAAGTCAAACGGTATTTTGTCTTTTTCTCTTTCCTTTGCCCGGAATTTCCGTTCTTCCGGGGGTGGGCCGTGCTCCGGAGGGCGGATCAGCGCGGGAGGAGCTTTTTCCGGTATTCCCCGGGCGTCATGCCGGTCTTTTTCCGGAAAAAGCGGAGAAAGTATTTTTCATCGGAAAAACGGGCCCTTTTCGCGATCTCCCCAAAGGTGAGAAGCGGGTTTTCCGCAATGAGAGACAAGCACTTTTTCAGCTTTTTTTCGTGCAGATACCGTATGGGGGAAACTTTCAGCACCTCCTTGAAGGCGTGGAAGAGCGTTCCCCTGCTCACATGCAGGCTTCCCGCAAGGTCGTTCACGTTGTATACGCTTTCCGCCGCGTGTTCCAGAAGTTTTTCCGCGTCGGAAACCAGCTCGGAAGTGCTTCTGCGCTTTTCCGGCAGTGCGGAGGTGAAAAAGGTCATGATGCGGAAGATCATGAGGGCGTACTCTTCCGGGATGCGGCACTTTTCCCTCGCCGCGCGGATGACCGCCTTGAACAGTTCCGCACAGCGCTCCCCGCCGCCGGTCAGGGCGGGATTTTCCGGGCTGAGTCCGATTCGTTCGGTCATTTCCCGGGCCTTTTCCCCTTCAATGCGCAGAAAGATGAACTCCCAGTCCTCCCCTTCCGCGGGCCCATATTGGATGGTGCAGCCGTACATGACGCTGAACACGTCCCCGACCTTCAGGGGGATCGTCCTGTTCCCGCACTTGACGAACCCTCTTCCGGCGGTCACCACATGCCAGCAGTTGTAGTTGCCGAATTTGCACACCTCTCCGGCGGGCCCTCGCAAATATCCCGCCTGAAACAGGGTGAAGCCGCATCCCGCAGCCGCGCCCATGCCGCCTATGAGGTAATTTTCCCTGGTTTCGGGCATTTTTTCTCCTTTTTTCCGCAATAATGTACGTTTCCTCCCGTTTTTGTCAAGGGAGAAAACAACAAAAGTACGCTTTTTTCTGAACAAAAGTCCACCTTTTTTCCGATTGTATTTCTTTCGGCAGAGGCTATATTGCAGTAGGAAAAGGAGTTGCCCGCAACAAAAATACCTAAGGAAAGGAAAAACAAAATGGATGCAAAGGCGATCATTTTCCCCGAAAAAGGAAAAATAGAACTGGGAACGGTCCGTCTGCCGGACCTGCAGGAGGATCAGATTCTGGTGGAAACGCTCTATTCTTTCGTCTCTCCGGGATCGGAGTTGAGAGTGCTGGAGGGGCATTACGGAGCGGCGGACAAATTCCCCCTTGTCCCCGGGTACGCCGAAGTGGCGCGCGTGGCGGAAACGGGAAGCAAGGTGACCGCCTACAAAAAGGGCGATCTTCTCTGCTGCCGGGGCGGCAACCGCTTCGATGGTGCGTCTTCGAGCTGGGGCGGGCAGGTCTCCGGCATGGTCCTTGCCTCCGATTACAATCCCGTGATCCTGCCGGAAGAGGCGAAGAAAAATCCTCTTGCCTACGCGCCCGTGGAGGTTGCCGCCATCAGTTACCGGGGATTCCTTTCCACCGATGCGAAGGAAGGGGAGTCCGCCGTAGTCATCGGGCAGGGGATGATCGGATGTTTTTCGGCGCTCT
>JAGAEF010000307.1 GCA_017613255.1 Lentisphaeria bacterium | reverse complement strand
TCTCAGACCAGCTACCCATCTTCGGCTTGGTGGGCCTTTACCTCACCAACTACCTAATGGGACGCGGGCCCCTCTTCAAGCGCATTGCTGCTTTAATCTCATCACCATGCAGTGTCAAGATCACATCCGGTATTAATTCCCGTTTCCAGGAGCTATTCCAAACTTGAAGGCAGGTCACCCACGCGTTCCTCACCCTTGCGCCACTGATGCATTGCTGCACCCGTTCGACTTGCATGCCTAATCCATGCCGCCAGCGTTCGTTCTGAGCCAGAATCAAACTCTCCAAACAAAAATCTTAAAAAAGCGTTTCCGCTTCGTTTCGACTTTTCCGAAGAATTCATTCTTCTCTTATCCGAAACTTTACCGTTCCAGATCTATTTTGTACTACGGTTCTCAATCTTTCGACCTCAAACCTGACTTAAGGCTCATCGCACTATTCAATTTTCAAAGATCATCGGCTTCCGCCGTATTTTCACGTGCCGATTTCGGCGCGCAAAGTTTAATTTATCACCGGTCCGGTCTTTTGTCAAATCCTTTTTCGAAGATTTTTCAAAATTTCTTTCCGGAGACCCCCTTCCCTGCCGTTTTCTCCCGGCACTCAGGGGCAACGGGTATTTAATTTACCACACTTTTCTACTTTGTCAAACTTTTTTCCTGTTTTTTTTCGATTTTTTCTCTTTTCAAGCTCGAAAACGACCTCAATGGGCCATGATCGCGCCGATCACGGCATCGGTCACTTCCGCGGTCGTGGACTTTCCTCCGATGTCGGGCGTGCGCACTTTTCCCTCCTCCAGCACCTTTTCCAGCGCCTGCATAAGCAAGGCGGATTCGGGTTCGAGTTTCAGGTGCTCCAGCATCATGGCCGCCGCCCAGAGCGTCCCCACGGGATTGGCGATCCCCTTGCCCGCGATATCCGGGGCGGAACCGTGGATGGGTTCGAACATGCTGGGGAATTTTCCTTCCGGATTCAAATTCGCCGAGGGGGAAATGCCGATGCTCCCCAGCATGGCGGAACCCAGATCCGTAAGAATGTCGCCGAAGAGATTGCTGGCGACCACCACTTCCAGACGGTCCGGGTGCATGATGAAATAGCCCGAAAGAGCGTCGATGTGCATCTGGGAACTTTCCATTCCGGGATATTCCGCCCGGACTTCCCGGAAGATTCTGTCCCAGAAAACCATGGAGTAATTGAGGGCATTGGACTTGGTGGCGCTCATCACTTTTTTCCTGCCTGTTCTTTTCGCGTACTCGAAAGCGTAGCGGATGATCCGTTCCGTCCCTTTCCGGGTGAACACGGCATTCTGGACGGCTTTTTCCTCCGGCGTGCCGCCGTTCAGGAATTCCCCTTTGCCGCAGTATTCTCCCTCGGAATTTTCCCGGATGACCACAAAGTCGATCTTTTCGTTTTTGATGGGGGAGGAAAGCCCCTTGAGCAACTTCACGGGCCGCAGGTTCACGTACTCGTCGAAATTCACGCGGATGGGCAAAAGCAGTTCCCGCAGCGACACATGATCCGGCACGCCCGGGAAACCCACCGCCCCCAGCAGGATGCTGTCGCAGTCCGCGAGGATCTTGAGTCCGTCTTCCGGCATCATTTTCCCCGTTTCCAAATAGTATTTGCAGCTCCACGGGAGCGTGTCGAAACGGAAACGGAGTCCGCCGTGCTTTTCCGCCAGAGCTTCCAGAACTCTTCTTCCCTCATGGATCACATCCACTCCGATCCCGTCCCCGGGGATCAGTTTGATCGTATACTCTTTCATGACTCCTCCTTTTCGTTGTGATGATCCGGGTCATAAATATAACCGCGGAAGCCCTTCTTTTCAAGAAGGAGCGCCAAAAGAAACTTTTTCCCTTGCATTTTGGAGAGTATGGTGGTAAATTTAGGCAGATCCAACCACAGAAAAAGGAGAAAACCATGCTGAGAAAAGCCTTTTACATGGAAGTGCAGGAAGGGAAACTTGCCGAGTACACCAAAGCCCACAACCCCATTCCCGACGAGATCCGGGACGTTCTGAAAAAGCACGGAGTGAAGAATTACTCCATTTTCCACCATCCGGGGGACAAGGTGATGTTCGGCTATCTGGAGGTGGAAAGCGAGGAGGAATTCGCCAAGATCGCCTCCTACGAGTGCTGTCACAAGTGGTGGAAAAGAATGTGCTCCTACCTCGTCACGGCCACCCCCGACGCCGTGAAGGCCAAGGAAGAGCCCATGGATATGGTATTCCATCTGGACTGAAGTTTTTCCGAGCGGAGGAAAGGAGACTGACTATGCAGATCATGGATCGGCAGATCTGTCACTGCGACTGCGGAGAAAACGGACTTCTCAAACTCAAGGCGGCGGTGGCCATGATGATGGACTGCTGCCAGTTTCAGGAGTATGCGGAAACGAAATTCTGCGATTTTCTGCGGAAAACCGATACCGCGGTCTTCCTTGCCTCCCTGCAGATGAATATTTTCCGGTTCCCCGCGTTCCGGGAGAAGGTCAGGGTCAAGGTCGTCATCTATGACGGGCATTCCATCTACGGGTACCGCCGCCTGACCATACGGGACGAAAAAGGGGAGCTGTGCATGATCGCCAACGGCATAGGGTGCTTTTTCAACTTCAAGACGGCCAAAGCCGTGAAACTGCCCGACAACATCGGGGAACTCATCACCTTCGAGGAGGCCGAGGCAATGGATGCTCTTCCCAGAAAGATCCCTCTCCCCGTCTGCCCCGGAACAATGGCGGGCAAAGTGGAGATCACCGCCTCCATGCTGGACCTCAACGGCCACCTCGTGAGTCCGGAATATTTCGCCATAGCTCAGGACCGTCTCCCGGAAGATTTCCATTTCGACCGCGTGAGGATCGAGTACAAGCAGCAGGTGAAGAAGGGGACGATTCTGGAGGTGTACCTCCACAGGACGGACGAAAAGACCTTCGTTGCCGCCTTGCGCAGCAGTGAAGGAAAAGTTCTGCACGCCCTTGTGGAGTTTTCCCGCGCCTGAAAAACGCGTGCCTTCTTACTTGGGGTCGGTGGTCACGCAGGTGATGTCCACGCCCAGGGAGACAAGTTTTTCGCAGATGTCTTCATAACCCCGGAAGATGGTATCCGCGTTGTGGATGACGCTTCTCCCCTTTGCGCAGATCGCGGCAATGACCATGGCCATGCCCGCCCGGATATCCGGGGAGGACATTTCCACGCCCCGGAGTTTCACCGGGCCGGTGATGACCACCCTGTGGGGGTCGCAGACCACCGCATTGGCCCCCATGGAAATGAGGCGGTCCACAAAGTAGATGCGGCTTTCGAACATCTTTTCGAAGAAGAGCACCGTCCCTTTCGCCTGGGTGGCGCAGACGATCATGCAGCTCATCATGTCGGAAGGGAACTGGGGCCAGGGCCCGTCGGCGATCTGGGGGATGGCGTTGCCGAAATCCGGCTGGATCCTCATTCTCTGCCGGGGCGGCACTTCGATAAGGCCCGGGCTCAATTTGAACTTGATCCCCAGCCGCTCGAACATGCGGCGGGTCATCCAGTAGTCTCTTGTCTTGAAATCCCCCTTGATGGTCAGTCCGCATCTCGTGGCGGCGGCAAGAGCCAGAAAACTTGCCACTTCGATATGGTCGCTTTCCACGGTGACTTCCGTTCCGTGAAGCGCGGGATTCCCTTCGATCTCGATGGTATTGGAATCCAGTCCTTCGATCCTGGCCCCCATGGAAATGAGCATTTCCCCCAGCTGACGGATATGGGGTTCGGAGGCGGCGTTGCGGATGAAGGTCTTCCCTTTGGCCGCCGCGGCGGTCATCATGATGTGTTCCGTGGCGGTGACGCTTGCCTCGTCCAGAAAGAGATCCGCCCCGTGAAGGTTTTTCGCCTTCTGTTCGAAGACGAAAGGCGTGCTCTCGTTTCCCACGGCTATTCCCAGTTTCCGGAGTCCGTAGAAGTGGGAGTCCAGCCTTCTTCTTCCGATCACGTCTCCGCCGGGGGGATAGATTTTCGCTCCCCCCGTTCTTGCTGCAAGCGGGCCGGCAAACAATATGGAGGTGCGCAGGGCGGAACAGAGGTCTTTGGGGATGGTCCCCGTACGGATCTTTTCACAGCGGACGGTCACGTCGTTGCCCTTGCGCTCCACGGAGGCGCCCAGATGCTTCAGGATCTTGAGCATGATGTCCACGTCGCTGATTTTGGGAACATTGTGCATGATGACCGGTTCGGAGGTCAGCAGAGTTGCCGCGATCATGGGAAGCACGGCATTTTTGTTGCCCCCCACCGTGACGGTGCCGGAGACGGGATTCCCGCCGTTGACGATAAGACTGCGCATAAAAAAAACTCCTTGAAAGTTGTTGGTCGTCCGGAAAACGAATATACATGGGAAACGGGATTTTTCAAGGCGCGCAATTTCAAAAGTCGTGCGAAAGGAACATTCCGAAAAGCTTTTCGGGGAAAGAAGGATAAAAATCCGCCCTTCTTTCCCTGTCCGGGCTTGAAAAAAAGTTCTTTGGGTGTATCTTTCCGGGAAGAAAAAATACGGAAGGAG
Organism: Lentisphaeria bacterium; assembly: GCA_017613255.1. Classification (GTDB taxonomy): domain Bacteria; phylum Verrucomicrobiota; class Lentisphaeria; order Victivallales; family UBA1829; genus RGIG5327. Next base: position 40,548 of record JAGAEF010000307.1, on the reverse strand, counting down.
TTTCATCATGTTTCCCTACGCCCGTGAACGGGAAGAAGTCGCCTCTTTCATGTGCCGGCTTTACGACCGGTTTCTGACCACCGCCTCCGGCGGCAACATTTCCTTGAAGGCCCCCGACGGCAACGTCCTCATCACCGCCTCCGGGAGGGACAAGGCGGAACTCACCAGAGAGGACGTGGGGATCGTGACTCCCCAGGGGGAAAATCTGACAAAGGAACTGAAACTGAGCATAGAAACCTCCCTTCACCTCGCCGTCTACGCGGCAAGGAAGGATGTCCGCGCCATCGTCCACGCCCACCCCGCCGCCGCCACCTTTTTTTCCGCCTCGGAGGAACGTTTGGATACGACGCTTACGGCGGAAGCCTATGCGGTGGCAGGCAAGGTGGTGAAGATCCCCTACGCCATCATGGGTTCGCCGGAACTTGCGGAAATCGTTGCGGAAAAAATGCGTTCCTTCGACTGCGGACTCATGGAAAATCACGGAGTCATCACGCTGGGAAAGGATCTTCTTTCCGCCTTCGACCGCATGGAACTTCTGGAGATCGCCGCCAAACAGACCCTCATGGGGCGCCTCATTCCCTGCCGTCCCCTCTCCCAAGAGCGTCTTGAGGAGCTGGACCGTTTCGTGGGAAGAGGGTGATGGAGTGCCTTCCGTGCATACGGTTTTGGAGAAACTGCGTCATGCGGGGAATGGGGAAAAGCTCTTTTTCTCCCTGACGGAATTTTGCGAAGAGGAGAAAGCGCTTCTTTCCGGAGAAGAGATCGTTTCGGTCTGCCGGGAAAAGTCTCTTCAGCTCTTTCTGGAGATCGCCGAAAGCGCGGCAAAGGAGATTTTGCCGGAGGCGTGGAGGCTTTTCAGTACGGAACAAATCGCTGCTCTTCCCGCAGGCACCATTCTGGACGGGCAGAAACTTCCCTTTCTGCGCGTGGCGCTCCCATGGAAAGCGCTTCTGTACGGGGGACGCGTCGCCGGTTACGATACCTTGCCCTTCGGCGTTCCGGAGGAAAAGATCCCCCTTCTTTTCGTTCATCCCGCTTACCGGAAACTTTTTTTCTGCGCGTTTCCTCTTTCCTCCTTCGTCCGGCGCCGCTATGCGCCATACTGCCGCTGGAAGATCCTCCGGGAACACTTTTGCAGTTCCCCCGCTCCGGAGCCGGAGATCACGGTCTTTGCGGGAAAAAACACGATGCTCTCCCCGGACAGCGAGGAAAGGGGCAGAAAAAAAGTCTATTCCCTGCTCCGGAACTCGTTTCTCTACAGGGAGGAGGGCGTCCTGAAGGCCGCCGAAGGCTTTTCCGGGGAGATCCTTGCCGACGGCTCCCAGACGTTCCGGAAGCGGGAAAGATCCGACTGCGTCATGGAGACGGCCGCGGCCTTTGCCGCGGACTTTCTCACGGGAGGGAACCCGGAGCACGGGAAAATCAGCGACGAACTTTTTGCAAGGATCTGCGACGATCCCGCCCACATGGAAAAAAAACCTTCCCACCCCTGTTTCGGGCTCATGAAGTTTTATGAAAATACTCCCGTATTCTACCCTTCGGGCAACGCCCTTTCCGCCCTGCTGCTTGCCGCCATGAAGGGAAACGATCCCGTGTACATCGAAAAGTCCCTGCGGATCATGTTTACCCTTCTGCGTCTTACCGGGAAGGAGGGATTCATCCGCCACAAGTTCCAACTGCCGGACTCCTTCCGGGAGCACGACGAAACCTTTTACGCTTCGGAAGGCTTTTTTCATCCCTGTCCCCACCGGCAGGCGGCGGTCTGGACTCTTTTTCTTGCCGCATGGAAGCTCACCGGGTACCCGGAATTTCTGCAGACGGCCAAACGGGGGATCGGACGCATCATGGAGGTTTATCCCCGCCTCAAATGGATGAACGATTTTTCCGCGGAAGGGGTGAAAATGCTCCGGCCTCTCGCCTTCCTCTACAGGCTGGAGAAAACGAAAGAGCACGGGGATTTTCTGGAAAGGATCGTTTCCGATGTGGAAAAACTTTTGGACCCTTCCGGGGCGGTCCGGGCCTCTTTGGGAAATTTGGAGGACGGCCTCTTTCCGCCGCCGGGAAGCAATGAAGAGTACGGCACAAGGGAGGCCTCCCTTATCCAGACGGGAAAGGATCCCTGCTGCGACCTCCTTTATACCCAGTCCTTCGCCTTCGCGGGAATGCATGAAGCGTTTCTGGCCACGGGGAAGGAAAAATACGGAGCTCTTGCCGACCGCATGGCCGGATTTCTTCTCCGCACCCAGATCGTCTCCCGGGAACACGAAGAACTTTCCGGCGGCTGGATGCGGGCCTTCGATCCGGAAAAATGGGAGTATTACGGAAGCTCCGCCGACGCCTCCTGGGGCGCGTGGTGCATGGAAAGCGGCTGGCTCAACGCCCCCTGCGCCATGATTTTCACCTTGCGGAAGGCGGGAAAGGGGCTTTTCGACCTTCTGGGTCCGGACCGGGCATGGAAAGGATTCGTGCCGGAAATCCTCAGGGAAACGGAACGGGAAAGAGCACTCCCGCAGGAAACGGGAACGTTCGAGGCGGTCCCGGGGAACGATCTTTGAGGAGCGCTTTGCGCCTCACTCCCGGAAGGCACGGAGAAGAGAAAATCGGAAAAATATTTGCAAATCCGACGGGGACGGTGTATAGTAAAGAGTCACAGATGGTATCGCGGGAGAAAAACGGCGGTTCTTCAGACCGTGAGGAAGCGGAAAAAGTGTGTTTTTCGCGGAGGGGCGGTGTTCCCGCGGAGAAAGGATGTTATGTCTGAGGCAGAAATGCGAGATATTTGGCTTGCGGAAGATGACGAGACCTTGAAAAAGGGCTGCATCATCGATTTTCACAAATGTTCCGGCAACGGCGGACAGAAGGTGAACAAGACCTCTTCGGCTGTCAGACTCATCCATCAGGCAAGCGGACTTTCCGCGGAGGATACGAAGGAACGCAGTCAGGTGCGGAACCTTTCCAACGCGCTGAAGAAACTGCGTCTGCGCATTGCGCTGAAGATCCGGAACCCCATCACGGAAAAATCCCCCCTTCCCGTGCTCTCTCCGCCGCCTTCGATGACCAACGTGAAGGTCTATTCCACAGCTCTGGCTCTCATGCTGGACCGTCTTATGGACCGCAGCTGGGATATTCCCGCCGCCGCGGAGGTCATGAACATCAGCAAGACCAAGCTTACCAAGCTCATTTTCCGGGATCCGGCCTTCCTGCTGGAAGTGAACCGGGGGAGATCCGAAAAAGGCCTTCCCCCCTTGCAGAATCCCGTGAAGTGATTTTTCCTTTCCCGGCAGAAATGTACCGTTTTCAGGAAAGACCATGAAGATCTCCGTAGAAAACCTCGTTCTTTCCGCGAAAAACCAGCCCCGGGAGATCGATACGCTTCTCCAGCCCCATATCGCCGCAAAGTGCGGGATCCATGTCTCCGACGTCCTCTCCTACCGAATCGTGAAGTGGAGCATCGACGCCAGACGCAAGGGCGACGTCAAACTTCTGTACACTCTTGTTGCCGACGTCCCCGACAACGTGAAAAGCGCCTTTCCCCTCCTTCCCGCGCCGGAGGAGCCTGCCCCGGAGGAAAAGTTCGTCAACCGAAGCGGGATCCAATCCCCCATCATCGTGGGAGCGGGTCCTGCCGGACTTTTCGCCGCCTACGTTCTGGCGCTGGCGGGGTGCAGGCCCGTCGTTCTGGAGCGGGGCAGAAGCGTGGATGCAAGGAAATTCGATATCGATGGCTTCCTTGCCGCAAGAAAACTCAATCCGGAAAGCAATTTCCTCTACGGGGAGGGCGGCGCGGGCACCTGGTCCGACGGAAAACTTTTCACCCGCATCCGGGACGGGAGGATCCGCTTCATTCTGAATACCTTCGTGGAGTGCGGGGCGGACCAATCCATCGCCTACTTCAGTCATCCCCATATCGGCTCCGACAGACTCCCGCAGATCGTGGCGGCCCTGCGGAGAAAGATCATGGCTCTGGGCGGGACTTTCCGCTGGAACGCGAGAGCGGAAAAGCTTCTCATCCGGGAAGGAAAGTGCCGAGGCGTCCTCCTTGCCTCAGGGGAGAAGGCGGAAGCGCCTGCCGTCATTGCCGCATGCGGACACAGCGCAAGGTCTTTCATTCTTTCCCTTGTCTCCGCCGGAGTGAAATACTCCATGAAGGGCTTTCAGATCGGGTGCCGCATCGAACACCCCCAGAGCTACATCAACCGCATCCAGTTCGGCGTGTCGGAAGCGCCTCCTTGCGTGGGCAATGCGGAATATAATTTCGTCTCCCGCCCCACGGGAAACGGCAAAATTTCCGGAGCAACCAGTTTCTGCATGTGTCCTGGGGGAGAGATCATCCCCTCCACGGCGGAAGAGGGGCGTCTTTCCACCAACGGCATGAGCAATGCGGCCAGAAACGGCCGTTACGCCAATTCCGCCATCGTCACCACCGTGAGCGAAAAAGAGTTTTCTTCGCCCCTGCAGGCCTTCACTTTTCTGGACGAACTGGAAAAAAAGGTCTTTTCTTCCGGCGGAGGCGACTACACCTGCCCTGCCCAGAGCGCCCTGGATTTCCTGCGCAGGACCGCCGGGAGCGGGAAGCTTTTTTCCTCCTATCCTCTGGGATTGAAAAGCGCAAGACTGGACGAGATCCTGCCCGGGAATGTGTTCGAATCCCTCCGCCGCGCCCTGAAACACTTCGACGGCATGGCTCCCTCCTTCATCGAAAGAGGCCTTCTTGCGGGGCTGGAAACCCACGTCTCCTCCCCCGTGCGGTTCGAGAGGGATCCGGAAACGCTCTGCTCCTCCCTTCCCGGACTGTATACGGCCGGGGAAGGCGCGGGAATGGCGGGAGGGATCACCTCCTCGGCGGCGGACGGGATCCGCATGGCGGAAGCGCTGCTTTCCCGCCCGAACCTCTGAAACGGTCCACAGAATTCAGGGACGCCGCACCCGGTCGCACCAGGAAAGATAGTCGCACATGATGGAAAGGGTCTCCTTGAGATAGAGATCCGTGCCCTTCTTCTCCCTGCCGGAAGCGCTTTTCTCCGTATCCTCGTCCTGATCCGTCTTGAGGATCTTTTCCTGTTCCTCGAAAAGTTTCTTTTCCGCCTGATACTCCTTCCAGCGCTTCTGCAGGTCAAGGACGACCTCTTTCTTGTCCCGGATCTTCCGGTAGCTTTCCATGTCCCGGCGCAGGGTAACGAAATCGGGCTCCTTTTCCTGGCGCTTTTCCGACTGTTCCCGCAGGAAGGGGAGACACTGGGGGATGCCCGTGCGCAGGGGCACATAGGAGACGGGGTCGATCTTGTCCCAGGCCATGGCGTGAGGCAGCTTGTCCTCTCCCAGATCCATGAGCTCGGAAAAAGAGGGAAGAATAATATCCGGCACCACCCCTCTCAACTGGGTGGACTCTCCGTTGATCCGGTAGAATTTCGCATTGGTGAGCTTAAGCGACCCCGCCGCGCTCCCCATGCCCAGAAACGAGGTATATTTCCCCAGATCCGACACGGTCTGCACCGTTCCCTTTCCGTGGGTGCGCCGATCCCCTATGACGAGTCCTCTGCGGTAATCCTGTATGGCGCCGGTGAAGATCTCCGCGGAAGAGGCGCTGAGGCGGTTGGTCAGCACCGCCAGCGGGCCCGGATAGGCCACAAGTCCCCCGTCCCGGTCGGAATCCACCTTGGTGTTCTTGGGGTCCCGCACCTGCACCACGGGACCGGAGGGAATGAAGAGGCCCGTAAGGGTCACCGCTTCCAGAAGACTTCCGCCGCCGTTGCCCCTCAGATCGATGACGAGCCCGTCGGGAGGCCCTTCCCGGACCAGTTCTCCGATGATGCGCAGGACATCTCTTGTGGAACTCTTATAGTCCCTGTCCCCCCGGAAGGCGGCTTCGAAATCGATATAGAAGGAGGGAAGCGTGATGACGCCGATCTTTCTCTCCTTTCCGGAAGAATCCTTCACCTTGCGGATCTTGCCGGAAGCTTCCGAATCCTTGAGTTTCACTTCCGCGCGCACCAATGTAATGCTTTTCCGTGCGCCCGTATTGCCCTTTTCCAGTACGGAAAGAGTCACTTTCGTCCCGGCTTTCCCCCGGATGAAGTTCACCACCTTGGAAACGGGCATATCCATGAGATCGGTGTGCTCCCCGTTCTCCTGGGTCACGCCGTCGATCCGGTCTCCCGCCTTGAGTCTGCCGTCCTTGTCGGCGGGCCCGCCGGGAATGATTTTCACGATCTTGGTGTACCCGTCTTCGTTGGTCAGGACCGCGCCGATCCCCACCAGGGAAAGCTTCATGTTGATGTCGAAATCCTCCTGCGTCCGGGGGGACATGTAGGAGGAGTGGGGATCATAGACCTGCAGGAAGCAGGTGAGAAAAAGTTCCGCCACATCCCGGGACTCCATGCCGGAATAATACTGCACGAACTGGTGCACTCTCTTTTTGAGGCGTTCTTCCGGACTCCGTTTCTTTGCAGGCGGGAGCGGGGATTCCTCCTTCTTCTCCTCCTTTCCCGCAGGCTTTTTCGCCGCTTTTTCCGCGGCAGTCTTCTCCGAAGCCTTTTCCGCGGCAGCCTTCTTCGAAGTCTTTTCCGCGGCAGCCTTCTTCGAAGCCTTTTCCGCGGCAGCCTTCTCCCGTTCCTCCTTTTCTGCCCGGTCCGTCATGTTCATGAGGATGAGGTCGTTGATGATCCTCTTTCTCCACAGCGTCTTCAATTCCTTTTCGTTTGCGCACCAGGGGAGCTTGGAACGGTTGGGAACATAGGTTTCCGAAGAGGAAAGACTTACGGGAGTGGAGAGAAAGCTGTTGACGAATTTTTCATAGTTTTTGAGCCTTTCCGCATAGAGACCGAAGACCTCGAAGGCAAAGGAGATGTCTCCGGTGGAAAGATCGAAGGCCAGACGGTCCCGGCGGGGGGAAAAGCGGGCAATATCCTTTTCCGTGAAAAAGTTTCTCCCCGGATCCAGCATCTTGAAATAGTCGTCGAAAAGGGCGCGGGAGATCTCCTCATTGATCTTTTCCTTGCGGAAGTGGGAGTGTTCCGTGGTGTAGGCGACCACCTTGGCGACCACCTTCATATCCGCGGAAGGGGCAAGCGCCTTTTTCCCTGCGGAGGATGCCGCAGTCTTTTCCGCCCCCCTGTCCGTCTTTTCCCCGGAAAAACTCCCGGCGGAGATCCGGAAACAGCCCAGAAGCCCCAAAAGGAGCAGAAACAGTACCGCAAACGCTTTCCAATTCTTTTTCATTCTCGTCCCTTATGTTTTCGATTCCGCAAAATGACAGCAGCAGAAGTGCCCGTTTCCCAGATCGCGCATGGGGGGTTCCTGTTCCGTGCAGATCTTTTCCGCACGGGGACAGCGGGGATGGAACCGGCACCCGGAGGGAGGCGCAAGGGGGGACGGCACGTCCCCGGAAAGTTTCCTCTTCTTTCCTCTCCGTTCCGGATCCAGCACCGGCACGGAAGCAAGAAGCGCCTCCGTATAGGGGTGTCTGGGCGCGCTGCAGAGCTCCCGGGCATCCCCCAGCTCCATGACCTTCCCCAGATACATCACCATGATCCTTTTGCTGATATGTTCCACCACGGCGAGGTCATGGGCGATGAAGAGAAAGGCCGTCCCGGTCTTTTTCTGAATATCCTGAAGCAGGTTCACGATCTGGGCCTGTACGCTCACATCCAGAGCGGAAACGGGTTCATCCGCCACGATGAAGCGGGGATTCACCGCCAGAGCCCGGGCTATCCCGATCCTCTGACGCTGACCGCCGCTGAACTGATGGGGATACCTTCCCGCGTGTTCCCGGTGCAGTCCCACCATGTCCAGAAGTTCTCCGATCCTCTCTTTGCGCTCCTCTTTGTTGAGATGCGTGTGCAGAAGAAGCGGCTCCTCCAGCGTGGAATAGACGCTCAGCCGGGGGTTGAGGGAGGCGTAGGGATCCTGAAAGATCATCTGGAAATCCCCCCGTCTCTTCCGCAGGGCCTCCCCTTTCAGGGCGGTGAGCTCGGTCCCGTCCAGAAGGATGCTGCCGCTTTGCGGCTCTTCCAGACGCAGGAGCACCCTTGCCAGCGTGCTTTTTCCGCAGCCGCTTTCCCCTACGAGGCCCAGGGTTTCCCCCGCTTCCAGAGTAAAACTCACTCCGTCCACGGCCTTCACGAACTTTTTCGGAGAAAAAAGCCCCCCTCCCGCGGGATAATATTTTTTCAGGTCTTTCACCTCAAGAAGCGCCACAAAGCCCCCTTTCTCCCGCCGCAAGGCTCCTAAGCAGGGAAAGCGTTCTTTCCACAAGAAGAGGCATTTTCGGGTGGGAAGGCAGGAAAGAAGCAAATTTCCCGAACAAATCCTTTTCCAGCGCATACTGCGCCGATGCGGAATAATTCAGGTCTTCGGGCCACTGGAAAACCACGATCTTGAAATCGTTGACGTTCCGGATGTCCCTGTAGGAGATCCCGTTGCCCGCAAGCGCCTTTTCCAGCACCTCTTCCGTACAGCCGGGGGTGTCCGGGACTCCCAGTTCCACGCTTCTGTCCCGTTTTTCCTCCGGCGTCTCGAAGTGACCCGTAACCACCTTGAGAATGGAAAGCTTGTCCGCATCCCGGACCAGCTTTGCCAGATGGAGCTCATCGGCAGGATACGTTTCCGGGATCCTTTTTTTATTGTGCACTTCCACGGCGCGGGCGACCTTTTCCCGTTCTTCGGGGGCAAGCTCCGGAAGAGGAAAGGCGCCGGAGCGCAGAAGAAAAGCGCTCTTCTCCCCGTGATCGAAGGAAACATCGTCCCGCAATGTCCCGAAATCCCTGTACTGGGAAAAACGGGAAAGATCGTGGGCCAGACAGACGCAGTAGCCGAGGAAATGCTCCCGCCGGGGCAGCGCCTTCCAGCAGGGCTCCTTTTCCATGATGTACTCCCCGATGCGGCACACATCCAGCGTGTGATGGATCTTGCTGCGCACGATGAAGGGAAGCGCTTCCTCCCCGCCCGAACCGGGAAAATGGCCCAGGGCGAAGGAAACGAAGGCTTCCTCGTATGTCTGCCGGAGACCGCCGGAAACGCACGGTTTCTCTTCCAGATAGCTCATGCCGGACCCCCGTATAAAGATGGAAAACTATTTGGCGTATTCCACGGCGCGGGTTTCCCGGATGATGGTCACCTTGATCTGGCCGGGATAGTTCATCTCCTTTTCGATCCGGTTGCAGATGTCTCTGCTCAGGAGCTGGGCCTTGGCCTCCGAGATCTTTTCGGGCTGGACCACCACGCGCACCTCTCTGCCGGCCTGAAGAGCAAAACAGGACTCCACGCCTTCGAAGTCGTTGGCGATGGATTCCAGCTGTTCCAGACGCTTGAGATACAGTTCCGTCGTCTCGCTTCTGGCGCCGGGGCGGGAGGCGCTCAGGGCGTCGCAGGCATTGGCAAGGAAGGCGTATACGGAGGTGCCTTCCACCTCCTCGTGGTGGGCGGCCACCGCGTTGATGACGTCCTTGTTCTCTCCGTACTTGCGCAGGATATCCGCGCCGATGGAAGCGTGGGTGCCTTCCACTTCATGATCCACAGCCTTGCCGATATCATGGAACAGCCCGATCCTGCGGGCTTTTCTTTCGTCCAGCCCCAGTTCGGCGGCGATGGTCCCCATGAAGGAGGCGGTTTCGATGGAGTGCATGAGAACGTTCTGGGAGAAGCTGAAACGGAATTTCAGTCTGCCCAGAAGGGAGATCAGCTGTTTGGGCACGCCCTGAAGGCCCGTATCCAGAACGGCCTTTTCCCCGGCTTCGAAGACCTCTTCGTCGATCTCCTTGCGGATCTTCTTGATGAGCTCTTCGATGCGGGTGGGATGGATCCTGCCGTCGGCGATGAGTTTTTCCAGCAGGCGGCGGGCCACCTCCTTGCGGATGGGATCGAAGCAGGAGATGACCACGGCTTCGGGAGTATCGTCGATGAGGATGCTCACTCCCGTGACGGCTTCCAGCGCCCGGATGTTGCGCCCTTCCCGTCCGATGATGCGGCCTTTCATTTCATCCCCGGGCAGGGGGATGGTGGCGGTGGTGCGCTCGTAGGTGCAGTCTCCGGCGTACCGCTGGATGGCCTCCACGATAAGCTGCTGGGACTCCCGTTCCGCCTTCTGCCGGCTCTCTTCCACGATGTCCCTCACCAGAAGACCGCACTCGTTTTCCACCTCTCCCCGCAGTTTTTCCAGCAAAAGGTTCTTGGCGCTTTCATGATCCAGTTCGGTGATGCGCTCCAGTTCGGTGACCTGCCGGGCTATGGCGTTTTTGAGCTCCTCTTCTTTCTTCTCGAGTTTTTCCCGCAGAAGATCGGCTTCGTGGTCCTTCTTTTCCACGAACTTCATCTTCGCTTCGTAAGAATCCATCTTCCGGTCCAGATTTTCCTCCTTCTGGGTAAGGCGTTTTTCGGAAGACTGGATCTCCCTGCGGCGTTCCTTCATCTCGTTTTCGAACTCTTCCTTGATCTTCAGCACGTCGCTTTTGGCGGTGACCCGCGCTTCCCGCAGATACCGTTCGGCCTCCCGTTCGGCATCCTCCACCCTTTTGGCGGCCACGTTCAGGGATTTGGACCCCACCACCTTCAGAAAGACGAAGTAAATAACGACTGTGACGGCAATACCCGCGCCCAGTCCGGAAAGAGCATAGATCCAGTTCATGTCTACTCCTTTCAGTTCCTTTTGTTCTTTTCGACAGGAATTTCCGAAGAAAGTTCCGGCGCATTTTCCTGCGCCTTCCCTCCGACGGAGCCTCTTTGCCGATACACCCTTTTTTCCGTTACCACAATGTCGAGGAGTCTGTCATGCTCCTCAAGAGGGACTTTTTCGCATTTCTGGCATTCGTAGAAGATCCCGATGCTCATTCCCCGCAGGGAGGAAAGCATCCTGTCGTAGATCCCTTTTCCCCTGCCCAGCCTTCCGTAGCCTTCGTCGAAGGCCACGCCGGGCACAAGGAACAGAGCGTCTTTCAGCAGTTCGGGAGGAACCTTTTCCGAATCCCCGCAGGGCTCCGGAATGTTCCACTTTCCCGGAACAAGCCGGAAGGAACCGTCCACAAACGCCATTTCGTATTCCGAATCGCATTTCCTTCTGGGGAGACAGACCTTTCTCCCCTTCCGTACCGCTTTTTTCAGGAATCCCAGAAGATTCGGTTCCGTCCCGTCCGTGGCATAAGCCGCGATGAGAGGGAACTTTTCCACTTCCGGCAAACCTTCCAGAGCGCTGCAAATGGCCTCGTCGAAACTTTTCCGGTCTTCCGCGGACAGACTTTTCCTCAGAAGTCGTTTTTCCCGCCTCAGACTTTCCTTGCTCCGCTGTTCTTCCCCAGCCATTTCCGCCTCTGAAAAGCGAAACGCATCTTACCGGAACGGCTTCATTTCTCCTCCGGAAAAAACAAGAGGAAGCACAGGTCACCTTTTCTGCGACCTCTGCTTCCCGCTGCTGTTTCCGGTCAGAATCATATCTGCCTATCCCGGCGGCAATACGCCCCGACGCGGACAGACCTTATTTCCGCACCGCCGTAAAAGCCTCATTCCGGAAAAAGCCCTCTCCGGCAGGGGTATCCCGCCTCTTCCGGCATACCAACGTGCCGGAAGGAGAGGTTCCGAATATCGCCCGTTACAGCGCATACGGACAAAAAGTTCGTCCGCTTGAAATGTTTACTTCCATGAAATATGTTAACGCCGGACCGTTTCCTTTCGGAAAAAGTCCAAGCCCTCACTATAACAATAACTCTCTTTTTAAAAAATAAAAGTCCGGATCGAAAAAAAAACGAAAATTCGTCCCCGGAAAAGGCGTTTTTCTCCCTTTTCGGAAAAAAACACGTCTTCCCGGATCCGGAAAGAAAAGGAAAGGCTTTTTTACTTTTTCCCGATGGTATAGACCCAGCTGGAGTCCTTCCACTCCCGGGAAACATGCACGGCAAGGAGCCTCTTTCCGTTGTTGGCGGCAAGTTTCGCAAGAATCCCTTCCAGAATGTAGAGATCCTCTTCCATGCCCAGTTTTCCGGCAAGCTCTTCCGCGGTTCCGGTAAAGGGCGCCAGAAGCGGCAGAGCCTTTTCCACTTCCCCGAGAAGATGGATCACGCCCTTGCTGGCCAGCTTGTACGCCTGCACGCCGGGCTGGTGGAAGGCGTTGATGTGGATAAGTTCGGCATAGGCGGCCACGGCCCGCTCGTACAGCGCGATCAGCATACCCACATTGTATTCATCCACCTTGGCGACACGCATTTCGATGGTCTGTCTCCCCTTCCCCCGCAGGGCTCCGGCAAGCCCGGTAAGGAAGCCGTGGAGATAATCCCCCATGGTGACGGAACCCGCCACGTTGGCGGTCATGGCGTCCTCCAGGACTTCGATGAAGGTGATGAAGAAATCGTCCCTGCCGTCGTTGAGCTGCTGGATGAAGGCGTGGGCGTCGGTCCCCCCCTTGTTGCCGAACACGTTGAGTCCCTGATGGACCGTGTTCCCGTCCAGATCCTTTTCCTTGCCCAGACTTTCCATGACCAGCTGCTGCAGATAGCGGGAGAAGAGGATGAGGCGGTCGGAATAGGGCACGATGACCATGTTCCTGTCCCCTTTGCCCCGCCCGGCAATGTACCAGAGCGCGGCAAGGATGTAGGCGGGATTTTCCCGGAAGGACTCTCTCCTCGTCAGGGAATCCATGTGGCAGGCCCCGTGGAGGAGGGCGGCGAAATCGATACCCGCCAGCGCCGCGGGCAGGTGCCCCACGATGCTGGTTTCGCTGGTGCGTCCGCCGATGGATTCGGCCATTTCGAAGACCTTGAGCCAGTTCCCGTTCCGGGCCGTTGCGTCCAGTTCGCTGCCCGCCATGGTGATGGCGCAGGCGTGTTTGGAAAAATCCAGTCCCGCATCGGCAAAGGCCTGCATGGCCACCAGCATGTTGTTTTTGGTCTCCTGCGTCCCGCCGGACTTGGAAACGTTCACCACAAGGGTGGTCTCCAGGTCGCAGACTTCCAGCGCGTCATGCAGGCCGGCCGGATCCGTATTGTCCAGAAAATAGATCTTGAGATTTCCTTTCCTTGCAACAGAGGATTTTTCGTTCCAGTAAGGGCCGTTGATGGCCATCTGCAGCAGCTGGGGCCCCAGAGCGGAACCGCCTATTCCGTTGATGAGGGCGGACTCGAACTTCTTTCCCGTGCCGCCTTTTATTTTCCCTTCCCGGACGGCGGAAGCGAACTCTTCCACCTGGGCGTACACGGTGCTGCCCGTATAGCTGGAACGGTCGGTGAAGTGGGTGACTTTCCGGTGTTCGTCCGGATTTTTGATCTCCCCCAGTTCGATCTTTTCCATCTCCTCATGGACGGCGGGGAAACGCTGTTCCATAGCCTCCAATGCGCTTTCGTCGAAATTCATCCCGGCATAATTCATGCTGAACGCGGAAGCGCCGTCGGTAAAGTTGTATTGTGCACACCGTGCCTGAAAAATACTTTTGTCCATGGTTTGTCCTTTCTGGTTCGAAATCTTTTCCTTATAATATACTGCGCCTTCCCGCCATATTCAAATTCCTTTTCCGGAATCGGGGCACGGGGAGGGCTGGGGGAATGTCCCCCGGCCGTCCCCCTGCCTATTCGGCCTGTTCCCCGCCTCTTGCGGAAGTGAGGGCGTCGTCGAAAAGAGACCGGACGGCATCCCGGGAGGGTTCCAGAGGACTGGTGGAAAGGAGCTGGGCAAGGCAGGGGTCCTGATAGCTCGTCTCCACAAGTTCGTCCAGATTTTCCCGCAGGAACGCCGCGTCGTCGGAAGAAAGTTTCACGCCGCAGGCGGAGATCCAGTTTTCCAGACCACAAGAAGCCTCCTGGGCCTCCTCCGCACTCCCGGTCAGATCCGGGACGATGGGGGCAAGCACAGAAGCGAGCACTTTCCCGCAGGCGGGATAGAGCCTTTTCAGCACCCCCGGAAGGAGAACGGAAACCCCCAGTTCGTGAGGCAGTCCCGGCCGCAGAAAACGGAGGGGATGAGCCAGAGCGTGGGCAAAACGGACGCCCCCATTGTCCGAGGCAAGTCCGGAAAGAAGGGAGGCGAACTGGAGAAAATACCTTCCTTCCAGATCGGAGGGATCCTTTTCCACCTGAGGCAGATAGGTTGCCACAAGACGGACGATCTCATGGGCAAGCAGAATGCTCAGGGCGTTGGTCTCCTCCCCGGCGACGCTTTCCAGAGCGTGGCTTACGGCATTCACGGCGGAACATCTGGTTGCCTGTTTGGGCACGGTGACGGCAAAGGAGGGATCGCAGATCGTCTTCCAGGGATAGAAAAGCTCCGACCGGAGGAAGCGGCTCCATTTTTCCTTCGGACAGGAAAGAAGGGCAAGGGGATTGTTTTCGCTGCCGGAACCGTGACTTAAGTTCACCGCGAGAAGAGGAAGAACGCCGTCCGGGACGAAGGACGGATCCAGAAGCGCCTTCACGCCTCTTTTTTCCTTCTGCGCCAGAAGAAGCGCAAGGATCTTTCCCGCATCCATGACGTGTCCGCCCCCTGCGGCAAGAACGGCTTTCGCTCCGTTTGCCGCGCCGAATTCCGCCGCCTTTTCCAGTTCCGGGATCTCCGGTTCGGAACTCACGAAAGTGCTCCATTTCATCCCCGACTCCTTCAGGGCCGTCATCACCTCCTTTTCCGCGCCCGACCTGCGGAAGGAGCGTTTCCCCGTCAGGAGAAGGAGCGGATCCGCCCCGTGCTCCTTAAGGATCTTCAAAAGTTCCCCCAGACGTCCCATGGCCCCCACGCCAAGGAAAAGTTCGCTTCTTGTCCGGATCTCCCTCACCGAATAGATGTCCACTGCTTTTGTCCACATGATTTCCCCCCTTGCAAAAGTAGTTTTCTTTTTCTTTCCGGCGGGTGTTTCCGCCCGCCCCTGCCAAGGATTGCCCCCGTACCCCGCCGGGGGAACGCTTCCTCCTTTCCTTTTGGTCCCGGGAAGATAGCACGCCCGGGCAAAAATGCAATGGGAAAAGGGAAGGGAAAAAATAAAAAAATCCCTTTTTTTTCGACCGGGGAAAACCCGTTTTCGCCGGAAAAAACGCCTTTTTCCCGCGAACAAAAAATGTTGTCCGGCCGTTTTTTCCGGGCCTTTCCGCACTGCCGGAAAGAAAATGGGGATCAATCGGAAAAAGATTGGAAAAAGACTTGATTTGTCGGAAAAACGTGGTATCTTTACATAAAAAAATCGAAAAGGCATCGGGAGAATTTATGAAACTGCCCTCATTGAAGATAAGAAATCTGGAAATCAAGTACCCTGTGATCCAGGCGGGGATGGGAGTAAGCATCGGAAGCGCGGAACTGGCCGCCGCAGTAGTCAAGCTGGGGGGCATGGGGACCATCGCCAGCGTGGGGCTGGGGGATCCGGAACGGGGGAAGACCCATTTCGTGGAAGTGTGCAGCGGAGAGCTTGCCAACGTGATCCGCCGGGCAAGAAGTCTTTCCGACAACAAGCCCAATCTGGGCGTGAACATCATGGTCGCGCTCTCCAATTACAGGGAGATCGTGGAAACCTCCGTGCAGGAAAAGGTGGATTACATCATTTCCGGCGCGGGGCTGCCCCTTCTTCTGCCCGAATATGTGGGAGATGCGGATATCGCCCTCATCCCCGTCATTTCCAGCGGGAGAGCCTATGAAGTGGTGGTCAAGACCTGGCTGCGCAAGTACGCCCGCAAGCCCGACGCGGTCATCATCGAAGGGCCGCTGTGCGGAGGACACTTAGGCTTCACGCCGGAGATGCTCGCCCATCCGGAGACCTGCTCCATGGATATCCTGCTCAAGGAAGTGAAAGAGGTCATGGCGCGCTACGGTCTGGATCACCCCGTCCTTGCCGCGGAAGGCGTGACGGGAAAGGAAGACATCGAAAGGTTTCTGAAAATGGGCTACGACGGCGTGCAGGTGGGCACCCATTTCATCACCACGGAAGAGGCGGGGATCGACGCAAAGAGCAAACAGGTGCTCATCGATGCCTCCAACGAAGACATCGTAGTCATCAAGAGCCCCGTGGGGCTCCCTGTGCGGGTCCTGAAAACCCCTCTGGTGAAAAGAGTTCTGGAAGGGGGCAAGGAAAAGTTCACCTGTCCCTACCGGTGTCTCCGCTCCTGCAATCCGGCCAAATCCCTTTTCTGCATAGCCCGTGCGCTTCTTGCCACGAAAAACGGAGATGTGGAACACGGTCTCTACATGGTGGGATGCCGGGTGGACGACGTGAAGAAGATCTATCCCGTGAAGGAGTTTTTCGACGCGCTGGAAGGCGAGTGACACCTCCTTTTTCTTCGGCGCACAGGAAGCGGTCCCCCGAAATCGGGAGGATCGCTCTCTTTTTTTAAAAGAATTTCACGCGCACACGCGCAAAAAGTTTGCAATCCGCTTCCTGACGGTGTATATTACCGCGAATATTTTCAGGAAATCAACCCTTTTACGGAAACGGAAAGAAAATGAGCGAAAACGACGAAAAACCCCCTGTGGATCCCTCCCTGGATCCCGCGGAGGAAGACGCGGAAGAAACCCTGGAAGAAGAGCTGGAAACGGATCCCGTCGATCCCAGAAACGACTTCCCGGTGAATATCGAAGATATCATGCATACTGCGTATCTGCAGTATTCTCTCAGCGTGAACGTGGGAAGAGCCATCCCCGACGTGCGGGACGGGCTCAAGCCCTGCAACCGGCGCATCCTTTTCGCCATGCGGAAAATGGGGCTGACCTATTCGGTCAAGACGCTGAAGTGCGCCAAGGTGGTGGGAGAGGTCATCGGAAACTACCACCCCCATGGAGACAGTTCCGTATATGACGCCCTTGTGCGCATGGCGCAGGACTTTTCCATGAGGATGCCCCTCATCTACGGGCAGGGGAACTTCGGCTCCATCGACGGCGACCCGCCCGCTGCCTACCGGTATACCGAGTGCAAACTCCAGCGTTTCGCCGAAGAGCTTCTTGCGGACATCGAAAAGGACACCGTCCCCATGGTTCCCACCTTCGACGAGGAGACGGTGGAGCCGGAAGTGCTTCCCACCAAGTTCCCCAATCTTCTGGTCAACGGCAGCATGGGGATCGGCGTGGGGATGGCCACCAGCATCCCGCCCCACAATCTGGGAGAGGTGGTGGACGCCACGGTCTATCTTCTGGAACACCCCGCCGCCAGCGTGCGGGAGCTCATGCGGTTCCTGCCCGGCCCCGACTTCCCCACAGGCGCCATCATCTGCGGACTGGACCCCATCAAGGAGCTTTACGAGACGGGCCACGGCATCATCAAGATCCGGGCCAAAGCGGAGATCGTGGAGGAAAAGGGCAAGGAAAAGATCGTCGTCACGGAGATCCCCTATGCCGTGAACAAGGAAATGACCGTCAAGCGCATCGGAGAGCTGGTGAAAGAGAAGATCATCACCGGGATCGCCGATGTCCGGGACAATTCCAGCCACAAGACCGGGATCCGCATCGTCATCGAGATCAAGAAGGGCTTCATGGCCAACGTGGTGCTCAATCAGCTCTATTCCCACACCCAGCTGGAAAGCGCCTTCGGCTGCCAGATGCTGGTGGTGGATCACAACCGGCCGAGGACCATGAATCTCACCCAGCTGCTGCAGGCGTTCATCGACCACCGCATGGAAGTGGTGATCCGCCGGGCGAAATTCGATCTGGCCAAGGCCGAGGCCAGAGCCCATATCGTCACGGGTCTGCTTGTGGCCGTGCGGAACATCGACGAAGTCGTGCGCATCATCCGGGAGTCCCGGACCAAGGAGGACGCGGCGGAAGCGCTTCTCAAGAGGTTCGAGCTTTCCAAGCTGCAGGTGGCGGCGATTCTGGAAATGAGACTGCATCAGCTCACCGGACTGGCCATCTCCGACCTGGAGGAAGAGTACGCCGCACTGGTGAAGCAGATCGAATATCTGCGCAACGTCCTTGCCAGCCGGGAGCTGAGGATCAGCATCATCAAGGAGGAACTCCTGGACGTGAAGAACCGCTTCGCCGATCCCCGGAGGACCGAGATCACCTACGACGAGAGCGACATCAATATCGCCGACCTCATTCCCCGCCACTCCTGCGTCATCACCGTTTCCAATACCGGCTACATCAAGCGCGTTCCCGCCGACACCTACCGCACCCAGCACCGGGGCGGCGTGGGGGTCATCGGCATGGAGACCAAGGAGGAGGACCATGTGGAGCACCTGTTCAATGCGGACAGCCACGACCTCATCTTCTTCTTCACCAACCGGGGCTACATGTACTGGCTCAACGTGTACGATATTCCCGAAGGAGCCCGCACGGGCAAGGGCAGACCCATCGTCAACCTCATCAAGGTGGAGTCCGGCGAACAGATCCGCGCCATGGTCACGCTGAACCGGGAGATGCTGGAGGATCCGGAACGGTCCATCGTCATGGCCACACGCAACGGCGTCATCAAGAAGACCGCGCTCACCCAGTTCAAACATCTGCGCAATCTGGGATTGAAGGCCATCGTCATGGATGAAGGGGACGACCTCATCGGGGCCGCCCTTGCCGACGGCGCAAGCGAGATCATCCTTTCCAGCGCCAAAGGCATGGCCTGCCGCTTCCTGGAAACCGATGTAAGGTGTCTGGGAAGATCGGCCCGGGGAGTAACCGGGATCAAGTTCAAGATCCCGGGAGACGAAGTGGTCAGCATGGAAGTCGTGCCCGCTTCCGACGAATCCCTCAAGGCCATTGCCAACGCCCCCGCCGATGCGCCGGAGGAAGCCGAAGAAAATCCGCAGGACGCCGCCGAGGTTCCGGAAACGCCCGAAACGGAAGAAGCCGTCTCCTCCGAAGAAGACGCCGCGCCCGAAGAAGAGGATGCTTCCAAGCCTCAGCTGCTGGTCATCACCAGCGGCGGCATGGGGAAACGCAGCTATGTGGAAAGCTACCGTCTCACCAGACGCGCCGCCATGGGCGTGCGCAATCTGGCCCTGAAAGAGGGAGAAACGGTGGTGGCCGCCTTGAGAGTACATACTTCCGACGAACTCATCCTCACCACGGAACGGGGGCTCATTTCCCGGATCATGGTCAAGGAGATCCGGCTTGTGGGCAGACTTCCCAAAGGCGTCCGCATCATGGAGCTGAGGAGAAACGACAGGATCACCGGAGCCAACGTGGTCGTGGAGGTGGATGCGCCGGAAACGCCCGCCATCCGGGAAGAGGATCTGGTCATTGCCGCCGCCGGAGTGCCCGTACGGAAGGAGCCCTCTCCGGAAGAACCGGAAAAGGACGGTTCTCCTGAGGAAGAAGAGACTTCTTCCGCCCCCGAAACGCCGGAGGAAGAATAAGAAATGGACGTGCCGGTAAGCGGCGGAAAAGAAATGTTTTTTCTCCCCCGGCACGGCTGGATCTCCTGCGGGAACTTTCCCTTTCCTCAGGTGTTCGGGATCATCAATCTCACCCCCGATTCCTTCAGCGACGGGGGCAGATTTTCCGGCACGGAAAGCGCTCTGCAGGCGGCCTGCGCCTTTCTGGACGAGGGAGCATTCGCCATCGATGCGGGGGGAGAATCCACCCGGCCGGGCTCGGAAGAGATCACCGTGGAAGAGGAAAAAAAGAGAGTCATCCCCTTCATCAGGGCTTTGCGGAAGGAGAGACCCGAAGCGGTCATCAGCGTGGATACCCGGAAAGCCGCCGTGGCGGCGGAAGCCGTGGAGGCGGGAGCGGACATCATCAACGACGTTTCCGGCATGCGGTTCGATCCGGACATGGGAAAGGTCATGGCGGAAAGCTCCGCGGGCGTCATTCTCATGCACTCCCGGGGAACGCCGCAGAACATGAAGGAGGAACGTTTTCTCCGGTACGGCAATGTGACGGAGGAGGTGGGGGATTTTCTCAACTCCGCCGCGGAACAGGCCGAAGCATACGGAGTGAAGAAAGAAAGCATCCTTCTGGATCCGGGGCTGGGATTTGCCAAGACCCCTGCGCAGGATCTGGAACTGTGCCGGGAGGCCGCGATCCTCCGGGAAAAGGTGTTTCGTCCCCTGTTTTACGCCCCCTCCAGAAAAAGTTTTCTCAAGGAGCTTTGTTCCGAAACGGTTCCGGAAAAAAGGGACGGGGCGACTCTGGGGATTCTGGCAATCCTGAAACTCGCGAAAATCGAATTCGTCCGGGTGCACGACGTGGGCAATGCGGTCATGTTCCTGAAGACTTTTTCCGCAGCTTTGAAAAATTGACTTGCCAAACGGCGAAAGTGTGCTATATTATATACTATAACGGGTCATTTCGTTCCGGGGGAGTATCGTCTTTCTTCCCGGAAAAGGCGTAAGAGATTGCAAACCATAAACATAACAAAAATGCAAGGAGTTACTTGTGTACAAAGTCATCGTTTTTGTGAAGCAAGTGCCTGATACGAAAAACGTGACGGGCGATGCGATGAAGCCTGACGGCACAGTGAACCGGGCAGCTCTGCCTGCCATTTTCAACCCTGAAGACCTGAACGCCGTGGAACTGGCGCTCCAGCTCAAGGACCGCTATGAGGACGTCAAGGTGGTGGCCGCCACCATGGGGCCCCCCAATGCCGCCAAAGTCCTGCGGGACGCGCTGTGCATGGGTGCCGATGAGGCCGTGCTTCTCACCGACCGGGCATTCGCCGGATCCGATACGCTGGCCACAAGCTACGCCCTCCATTGCGTGGCCAAAAAGATCGGGGATTTCGATCTGGTTCTCTGCGGACGGCAGGCCATCGACGGGGACACCGCGCAGGTGGGCCCCCAGATCGCCGAAAAGCTGGGGATCCCCCAGATCTCCTACGTGCAGGAAGTGCGGGAACTTTCCAAGGAAAAAATCGTGGCCAAACGCGCCATCGAAGGCGGGTATGAAGTTCTTTCCTCCCCCCTTCCCGCTCTGCTGACCGTGGTGGATGCCAATACCCCCCGGCCCCGGAATGCCAAGAGGGTCATGAAGTACAAAAAGGCCATGGGAAGAAGCGAATTCGCCTCCACGCTCCCCGCCGATGCAGACAAGGCTTCCGCCGTTGCGGAATTCGAGAAGAAGTATGCGGAAAAAGGTCTTCTCATCACCGAGTACACCGCTGCGGAAGCCGGAGCGGATCCCGCGCGCTGCGGGCTGGCCGGATCCCCCACCAAAGTCAAGCAGATCATGAGCGTGGTGCTGACGGCGGGCGACTTCAAGAACGTGGAGCCCACGGAAGCGGGGGTTTCCCAGTTGATCCATGAACTGATTACAGACCATACTTTAGGGTGAGCATTATGGAAAACAGAGGAAATGTGTGGGTATTTGCCGAACAGGAAGGCGGCAAACTTGCCGATGTAAGTCTCGAACTTGTTTCCAAGGCCTGCGACCTTGCCTCCCGTCTGGGAACGAAGGTGGAGGCGGTGCTTCTGGGAAATCATGTGGAAAGCTGCGCGGAAACTCTTTTCCGCTACGGCTGCTCCAATGTGTTCCTTGCGGAAGACGAGCGGCTGGAACCCTTCACGGTCCTGCCCTACGCCAAGGTCATCATGGATCTGATCCTGGAACACAAACCCAACATCCTGCTCTTCGGCGCCACCATGAAGGGGCGGGAGCTTGCTCCCCGCATCGCCTCCCAGAAAAGGGCGGGCCTGACCGCCGACTGCACCGATCTGCAGATCGACGACTTCGAGGACAAGGTCAACAAGAAGTCCTACAAGGACAAACTTATGCAGATCCGCCCCGCTTTCGGCGGAAACATCATCGCCACCATCGTGAACTCCTGGGACGATCCCCAGATGGTCACCGTGCGGGAAGGCGTCATGAAAATGGGAGCTCCCGATGACTCCCGCAAAGGGACCGTCACGAGAGTGAAGGTCGCCCTTACGGAAAAGGAGACGGTCCTCAAAGTCATGGAAAGGGTGCGTCAGGAAAGCACGGTGAATCTGAAAAGCGCGCAGGTCATCGTCGCGGGCGGATACGGCGTGGGCAGCAAGGAAAACTTCAAACTCATCCGGGATCTCGCCGACACGCTGGGCGGGGAAATGGCCGCCTCCCGCGCCGCCGTGGATGCGGGCTGGATCTCCCACGATTATCAGGTGGGGCAGACCGGCGTGACCGTCCGGCCCAAGCTCTACATCGCCTGCGGGATCTCCGGTTCCGTGCAGCACCGCGCCGGAATGAGCGAAAGCAAGAAGATCATCGCCGTCAACACCGATCCTTCCGCCCCCATCTTCTCCGTGGCCCACTACGGGATCATCGGCGATCTCAACAGCGTCATTCCCATGATGATCAAAGCATTCAAAGCCAAAGCGTAAGAGGTGTCTCAAATGTCCAACTTTTATACAGACAACGCGGATCTGGTCTTCACCCTCAGAAATCTGGATTTCGAAGAGGTGGTGACTCTCCGGGAAAAAGGGTTCAAGGAAGCCGAAAAATGGGATTTCGCGCCTGTGGATTACGCCGACGCCATGGACAACTACGACAAGGTCCTTGCCGTGGTCGGCGAAGTGGCGGGCGAAAGGATCGCCCCCCGGGCCCGTCAGGTGGATGAGGAAGGCCCTCACTTCGAGAACAATACGGTGACCTATCACCCCCTCACGGTGCAGAACCTCAAGGATCTTGCCGATGCGGGCGTCATGGGCGTCATGCTGGCAAGGGAATACGGCGGACTCAACTTCCCCAACACCGTCTACACCATGATGACGGAAATGGTCTCCCGCGCCGACGCCAGTCTCCAGAACCTTTTCGGGCTTCAGGACATTGCCGAAACCATCTCCGAATTCGGCGACGAAGATCAGAAGAAACGCTTTCTGCCCCGCTTCGCCGCGGGAGAAGCCGACGGCGCCATGGACCTTACCGAGCCGGATTCCGGTTCCGATCTGCAGAGCGTGCGGCTCAAAGCCACCCAGGACCCGGCGACGGGCAAGTGGTACTTGAACGGCATGAAGCGCTTCATCACCAACGGATGCGCCAAGGTGCACCTTGTGCTGGCCCGTTCCGAAGCGGGGACCTCCGACGGACGGGGACTTTCCATGTTCATCTGCGAGAAAACGCCGGAACTGGTGGTGCGCCGGGTGGAGCACAAGATGGGGATCCACGGCGTGGCCACGGTGGAACTGCAGTACAACAACGTGCCCGCCGAACTCTGCGGACAGCGGAGAAGGGGACTTACCCGGTATGTGATGAGCCTCATGAACGGCGCCCGCGTGGCCATCAGCGCGCAGGCCGTGGGGATCGCGGAAGCCTCCTACCGGGAGGCGAGAAAGTATGCTTCCGAACGGGAACAGTTCAAGCAGACCATCGACAACTTCCCCGCCGTTTACGACATGCTTGCCCGCATGAAGGCCAAACTCACCGCCGCCCGCACGCTTCTCTACGAAACCACCAAGTGCGTGGACCTGCGGTTCCTCTACAACCACCTTGCCGAAAGCGCCCCCTCCCCCGAAGTGCAGGAGAAGGCCAAGTACTATACCCGCCTTGCGGCGATCCTCACTCCTATGAGCAAAGCCTACTCCACCGAGTCGGCCAACAGGATCTGCTACGACTGCATCCAGATCCACGGCGGAACGGGCTACATGCACGATTTCGATGCGGAACGCTACTACCGGGATGTGAGAATCACCAACATCTACGAAGGAACCACCCAGCTTCAGCACGTGGCGGCCATCGGCGGCGTGATGCAGCGCACGCTGGACAAGGAGATCGGGATCCTCATGGAAAAGATCAAGGCCGCCGGCGGAGAAGCTGCTTCTCTTGCGGAAAAGATCGCTTCCATGTACGAAAAACATCTGGAAAGCGTGAAGTTCGTCGCGGACAAAAAGGATGCCGCCTATCATGACCTGCGGGCAAAGAACCTTGTGGAAAATGAAACCTTCATCTTCACGGGACTTCTCATGCTGCGGGACGCCCTCAAGGACAATCGCCGCATGGTGCTTGCGGAGCGGTTCATTCTGGACAGCTTCCACGAGTTCGAGTGCAACTGGGGGGCCGTCATGAGCGGAGATGATTCCACCATCCGGAACCATCGGAGCGTGATCGATTACTAACAACTTGCCTCCGCGGGAACTTCCGGCGGAAGAACAACGAAACAAGGAGCCGACAAATGAATAACGATTATCTGTACAGGGCGAAAGAAAAAGTGACCGATGCCAAGACCCTCATCGTCCTGGCCTCCAAACGGGCCGCCGACCTTGCCAGAGGAGCAAGGCCCATGGTGAAGTGCAAGGACGACAATTTCGTGGATATAGCTCTTCTGGAGATCGCCGAAGGGCTTCTGGTCCCGGATTTCGAGGCGAAGAAGGACGATTTCCAAGCCCAGGCAGCCGCCGCCAAAGCGAAAGCCGCCGCGGCCGCCGCCGAAGAGGAAAGGACGAAAAAACAGCTTTAGAGCTGTAAAGGAGTTTTCCTTTCCTCATGGGGGGCCGCAGTATCCGGAACCGCCGCGGCTTTTTCCGGCGCTTTCGGAGAAAAACGGGATCCCCGGGAAGATTTTCCTTCGAGGAAAGGAACAGCAAGTTCGAAGAGCGGAATCGTCCCGCAGGGATGATGTGCCATATTTTGCGCAGTTGTCCGGATGGACCCAAAAAAGGGAATTCATGACGTGAAAGAGAATCGGAAAAGACGTTCGGGAATTTTGCTTCTCGTGCTCCTTCTGGCGCTTCACGGGTCCCTTTTTTCCCAGATCCGGACAAAGAACGAATACTACACGCCTCCCGGCGCCTCCGAGTTCCAGAAGGTGGTGAAGATGCCCAAAATGGACACGGTCTCCAAGGAGGACATCGACGCAAGCGCCGACAGCTACGAATATGTGGGCAGCAATCTCATCGCCCGGGGGCATGTGGTCATCAAAAGCAAGACCTTCCAGATCACCGGGAATACCGCCGTCATCAACATCAAGAACGGGGATGTGGAAGTGGTGGGGAATGTGGATTTCCGCATCGAATCCTCCCTGAAGAAAGTCGTGGATTTTCAGGAATACAGGGAACTGCTCAAGGAGCCCCCCGTCAAGGTGAAGATCCTCAATCAGGTGACGTTGCCCACGGGAAGAAAAAAGCTCAACGTGGAGCTCAAGATGAACACCGCCTATATCCACGCGGAGCGGATTTCCGGCAACATGAACACCGGCAATTTCCTGTTTCGTGACTTTTCCCTGAAGGCGGATCTGCTCTACCTCTCCGGCGAGCTTGCCGAACGCTATTCCGACGGGGTCATCAAGGTCTGGGGGGCAAAGACCTCCACCTGCGAATATCTGCTGGATTCCAACGCCCACTATGCCATCGGCGCAAAAGAGATGATCCTCACGCCCCGGGAGGGCAACCGCAGTCTCTTCCATTCGCCGGGAGATCACGGGGATTACTCCATTTTCGCCAAGAATTCGCTTCTTTACGTCTGGAACGTGCCGGTCTTCTGGTTCCCGGCCCTGTACAAGCCCCGGGATTTCAGTTCTTTCGGTGCGAGAGTGGAGGTCGGAAAATCCTCCGAATGGGGCTGGTACGCGCGGATACGCAAGGAAATGAGCATTCTCGACAAGCCCGCGCGGGTGCGGGGCGGGATCCTTCTGGACTTCTATGAAAAACGGGGTTTCGGATACGGGGCGGAACTGGACATCACCACACCGGAATCCAGCACCGAGTTCTTCGCCTACGCCATAAGGGACCGCAATCCCTACACGCTCTGGGAAGACGATTTCGGAAAGAATCCCGGATTCATTCTCAAAGGGGAGGAGGAAATAGAGATCTCGGACAAGGAGTGGCGCGCCATGAAATCGAGGCTGGACATTCCCAAGAACCGCTATGAGTTCCGGCTCTCCAACATCACCTTCCTCAATCCCAGACTTACCTTCCGCGGAGCCGTGGACATGTTAAGCGACTACAACTTCCTGGAGGAGTATTTTTCCGCCCGCTACAACCGGGATGTCCAGCCCCCCTCCTTCGCAGCGCTGGACTACCAGGGGGATTCCTTCTCCGTCCTGCTGCAAACCACCTTCAAGGTCAATTCCTTCGACATGACCGTGGAGCGTCTGCCGGAACTGCGTCTGGATATTTTCCGGCGGGAACTTTTCAAGGGGCTCTATTATCAGAGCCAGACCTCCGGCGGATACTACAGAATGAACTGGCGGGATTACGACCGGAAACGCTGGGAAAACCCCGCCTTGATGCCCGGAACCATCGCCGCCTTGGAGGAGTACCCGGGCAACAGCCAGGAGATCGTGAATGCGTTCCGGGCGGATAAGATCACGAAAGACGAGGCCATCCAGGCGCTCTGGCGCATGTATCCGGACGAGTACGGAGGATATCTGGAAGAGGTGAAGAAGTACGAAGCCTTCCGGTTCGATACCCTGCATGCCTTCTATTATCCCATCCGTATTCTGGATGCCGTCAACTTCATTCCCCGCTTTGCCGCCCGCGTCACGGCCTACTCCCGGTCCACGAAGGAAAAGGTCGAGCTGGACGATCTGAACAAGCTCATTTACGCCAACGATCTGGACAAGTGGCCCCCCGCCACTCTGTTCCTGAAAAATTACGACAAGAACGGCGGAGCGAAGGTCCGGCTCGTCACGGAACTGGGTGCGGAACTCAATACCAAGATCTACCGGGCGTGGCAGACCCCCAAAAGCGCGTTCTTCCAGATCGACGGGCTCCGTCATGTGATCGTGCCCTACATCAACTACACCTTCATTCCCAAGCCCAATGTGGATTATTCCAAACTTTACTACTTCGACGACGTGGACCAGATCACCCGGCAGAACTTCTTCCGGTTCGGTATCATCAACCGCATTCAGACAAGAGGGGAGGATTCCCAGGTGCGGGAGTACTTCTCCATGGAGAACTACTGGGACTACCACTTCTACAGGGATTTCGGATTCAACAGCCGGGGAGATTTCACCACCATTCTCTCTTTCACCCCCACGGAGGAGTTCTCCCTTCAGTCCAAGCTGATTCTCGATGTGGGGCGGAACAACGAACATGATTCGGTAGTGGTCCGCGCCGGCAAGGAAGAGGGCAGGCCGGGGCTTGCCGGATGGCCGCTCGTCAACCGCTGGGAGACCACGCTTTCCTACAAATTCTCCAAGGACTGGCAGATCACGGCTTCCTACATGTACAGCGACGACTACAAACAGCGCGCCACCTACTCCATGGCAAGTTCGCTGGCCAGCGCCGCCGCCATGACCAGTTTCGCCACGGTATTCAAGAAGGCGCAGACAATCTCCCTTTCCCTTTCCTTCCCCACCTATATCGACGACCGCCTCAAAGGCAGAGCCTCCGTTACCTACAACGTGAATGACGACCTGATCGACAACGTGAATTTCACGTTGACGAGAAACTTCCACTGCTGGTACCTTCAGGTGAATTCGGGAATGAGTTTTTCCCGCAATGACGTGGACAAGAAGACCTGGAAGTGGTATCTGGGATTCGCCATGGGGCTGACCGCCATGCCCGGAACAGCCATCACGGCAAGGAATGAGCAGAAGGCGCCTAACTACGATGACGTCCCCAGAGAAGAAGAAGAGGAAGAAGACGAAGAAGAGAACGGGACGAACGGGACGACGACGAACTAGGCCGTCGGATCGCCGCCAAAATCCGCTTCGCAGCGGCATAAGATCTCTTTTCCCGTGAATGGGTGAACAAACCCCAGCACGGCGCAGTGCAAGGCCTGACGGGGCAGCACGAGCAGACGCTTTTCCTCCTCCGTAAAACTCCCTTCGGAGATCTTCCGGAACAGATTTTCGTCCCTTCCGTAAAGTTTATCCCCCACCACGGGAAATCCCAGAGAAAAAAGGGTGGCGCGGATCTGGTGCTGTCTTCCCGTGACGGGCAAAGCCCGTACAAGGGTCATGCCGGGGGGGACGGTCCTCTCCCGGATGAGAATGGTCTCCGCAGCTTCTCCCAGCGTATTTCCGCTGTTTCCGGCAAAAAGAAAGCGTTTCTTTTTCCCTATGGAGCTTCTTTCGTCCCGGATCAGTCTTCCCTTCGCATGGACCGTGCCGTGAAAATCCCCATGCACCAGAACCAGATACTCCTTGTGAAAAAGGGTCTTTCCGTTGGCAAGGACGGCTGCAGCTTCCCGGGAACGGGCGGCAACGAGAAGCCCGCTGGTCTCCTTGTCCAGTCTCTGCACGAATTTCAGTTCCCCGTAGAGGGCAGAGGCCTGATACCACAGCGTGTTTTTGTAGAAGGGTCCGGTGGGATGCACGCACAGATTCCCGCTTTTTTCCAGAACAAGGAGGAATTCGTCTTCGTAATGCACCTTGAAGGCAAGATCCGCCTCCGGTTCGGGAAGCTCTCCGGGAAAGTAGGAAATTTTCCCGTGTTTTTTCAGCGGAAAAAGAGGGGAAGTGACGATTTTTCCCTCCACGAGGACTCTTCCCCCTTCGATCTCGCGCGTCCAGCCCTCTCTGTCGAAGCGGGAGTAGCGGGAGGCAAGAAAATCCAGAAGAAGGATTCCGTCATCCCCCAGGGGAACGAAACTGTAAAATTCCCGTTCCCTGTGCCATTCCATGTGTCCCGCCCCGGGAAAGGTTACTTCTTCTCTTCTTCCTGATGGAGCTTGTCGATGTCCTGCTGGACCATCTGAACCACGGCGCCGAACTTCTTCTTGTTCTCGTCGTCCACTTCCATCAGGGTCTTGTGGGCGTCCAGAACCGTCTGCGCGGATTCCATTTTGGAATTTTCACCGGAAGAAGCAACGGCGGAAGCCGAAGAGGCGGCAACCGCCCCCTGGGTGTAGTTGAAGAGTTTTTTCAGCCCCAGACCGTACAGAAGGGACCTATTGAGATCGTTGGCGTTGACGATATTCATGGAAGCCCCGATCTTTCTTGCCCGCAAACCCAGCATGGCAAGGATCCCCATGAAGGTGCTGTCCATGCCCTGACACTCGGCAAGATCCACGTCCAGAACCGTGAATTGCTCTTCTCCCAGCTTTTTGGCAAGTTCCCGAAGGGGACCGGCGCACTCGAATGTGGCCCTGCCGGAGGCTTTGACCGCATATACGCCGCCTTCGCCCGTAATGGAAAGGGTAGCTCTCTGCATGTTCTTCTCCTTGCGTTGCGGAATGCGTTACTTTTCCAGAACCGCCTTGATCCTGCGGATGCCCCGGCTGGAGCTTTCCTCCTTCAGGATCCGGAAGTGGCCCAGATCCCCGGTATTCTTCGCGTGAGGTCCGCCGCAGATCTCCTTGCTGAAGGGTCCCATGGTGTACATGGTGACCCTTTCCCCGTATTTGTTGGCGAAAAGCCCGATGGCGCCCCTGCTTCTGGCCTCGTCCACGGTGAGTTCGTCGCAGGTGATGGGCACCTTCGCCTCAATCCATTCATTCACCAGCTTTTCCACTTCCGCAAGCTGTTCCGGCGTCACTTTCTGATCGTGGGAAAAGTCGAAGCGCAGACGTTCCGCAGTGATGTTGGAGCCTCTCTGTTCCACGGTGGTGCCCAGAACCTTCCGGAGGGCCGCATGCAGAAGATGGGTCGCGGAATGAAGCGCGGCTGTAGCTTCCGAATGGTCGGCAAGCCCGCCCTTGAACTTCTGTTCCGCCCCTTTGCGGGAAAGTTCCTGATGTTTGGCGAAAGCCTCTTCATAGCCCTTCATATCCACGGTGAAGCCTTTTTCCGCCGCCATTTCGCAGGTAAGCTCGATGGGGAAGCCGAAGGTCTCGTAGATATAGAAGGCGTTCTTGCCGCTGAAGACTTTGTTCTTGACGAAATCGGGCACCTTGGAAATGATCTTCTCGAACTCCTTGGTCCCCTTTTCCAGCGTCTGGGCGAAAAGCTGTTCCTCGTTGGTGAACTCTTCCAGGATCCTTGCGGAGTTTTCCTCCAGTTCGGGATAGAACTCCTTGTATTCGTCGATGACCACCTTGGCGATCTTCGCGCAGAACGCTTCCGTGATCCCCAGTTTTCCGCCCTCCCGGACGGTGCGGCGGATGAGGCGGCGCAGGATATAGGGCTGGTCGGTCTTGCCGGGGGTGACGCCGTCGGCCATGATGAAGGAGGCCGCGCGGATGTGTTCCACTACGATGCGTTCCGATCTGCTCCGCAGTTCGGGAGAGACCCATTCCGTGCCCCGGACGGAATCCAGCGCCCGGAAAAGCGGCGCGAAAAGCTCCGTTTCGTAGCAGCTCTTCTTCCCCTGCAGGACGGCGGTGACCCGCTCCACGCCCATGCCCGTATCCACGTTTTTCTGGGCCAGAGGAACGTATTTGCCTTCCGCAGTCTTGTTGTACTGCATGAACACGTCGTTCCAGATCTCCACCCAGCGTTTGTCGGAGGGGTCGAAGACTTCCGGCACGGGCAGCGGTCCGGTCCAGTAGAACATTTCCGTATCCGGTCCGCAGGGGCCGGTCTGGCCGGCGGGTCCCCACCAGTTGTCCTCCTTGGGCAGTTTGGCGATGCGTTTTTCCGGGATGCCCAGAGAGCGCCATTTTTGGAACGCCTCCTCGTCGAAGGGAGCGTTTTCATCCCCTTCGAACACGGTGACTCCCAGCATTTCCACGGGGATGTTCAAATTCTCCTTCCCGGTGAGGAATTCGAAGGAAAATCCGATGGCTTCGTCCTTGAAATAGTCTCCCAGCGACCAGTTGCCCAGCATTTCGAAGAAGGTGAGATGCACGGGATCTCCCACTTCGTCGATGTCCCCCGTGCGGATGCACTTCTGCACGTCGGTGAGGCGGGTCCCCTGAGGGTGCTTGGCGCCCAGAAGATAGGGGACGAGGGGGTGCATGCCCGCCGTGGTGAAAAGCACGGTGGGGTCGTTATCGGGGATCAGGGAGGCGCTTTTGATGACACTGTGCCCTTTTGCCTTGAAAAACTCGATGTATTTCTTTCTCAGTTCTCTTGCGGTCATTTCCGGTCCTTTCGTTTTCTGCAGAAACTGCTCTTATAATATAATACAAATCTGCCGGGAATCAAACCCGGCAGGCAAAAAAGCATGAAAATGGTCTTTTTGAGGGCCTTTCCCTTCCCGGAGAGGGGGCAAAGATCTCTCTTCAGAAATGCAGATAGGTCCCGTCCGCGAGCCGGTAGGCCTTGATCCCGTAGGGTGTGATGAAGGAGGAAGTCTTCACGCCGTCCACGTGGCCGTCCGAAAACCAGAGATTGGCGGTCTTGCTGTGGCGGGCATGGACAAATCCGCTGGAGGTGTAGGAGGACTGATTGTAGGTATAGTAGATGGCGGCCTGCATGGTCGCCCGGGGGGTGACGACATTGGTGACGGTGTCCCCGAAGAAATGCCACTGGGAGGGGGAAATACGCTTCGTCTGGTGGGCAAGATAGTACTGCAGGTTCACGTAGTAGCCCTTGTACGGATCCTCCGCAAAGACCTTGATCTGGTTGATGCCGGGGCCGCTGGTCATCATCCTCGTCCCGTACAGGATATGGGAAAAGTACCCGGCACTGGTGATGACGTACTTGGGCGTGGGGCAGCCGTAGGCCTTGGTCTTCCGGTCCTTGTAGCCGCTGAAGGTCACGCCGGTGGTGCGGGAAAGATGGAAGGGGATCCAGTGGTTCTTGACCACATCCGTATTGGAATTGCCCTGCATGAGCCAGCCCTTGTAGGCGTCCTGATAGAACTGCAGGACCAGTCCCAGCTGTTTCTGGTTGCTTTTGCAGGAGACGGATTCCGCCGTCGCCTTTGCCTTGTTCAGAGCAGGCAGCAGCATGGCCGCCAGAATGGCAATGATGGCAATGACCACCAGAAGTTCGATCAGGGTGAAAACGGATCTCTTTCTCATAAAAACCTCCTGAATTTTATCCTTTGCACACGTCCACACCGATATTATATGCATTTTCCGTCAATATTCAATACCGGAAACGAAAAAAAACGCTCCCGGACGCGATTTTTTCTTCCAAAAAGGGCTTCTTCCGCCCGTTTTGCCGAAAAACGGCAGTTTTTTCAGTCCCGCACCTTGAAAAATTCGCATTTTCGAATAAAATATCCCCCGGTAAAAATCAAAACGAACCTTCTGCACTCTGGAGTATACACATCTATGCGTTTCCGCTGTCCCTTCTGTTTCCTTGCCGTAGACACGCTTCCGGAGTCCTGCGGATACCCCATAGAGTGCCCCAACTGCCACCACCATGTGACCGTTCCCGCCGGACGGTTCCAGAGCGGCTGCATCATAGGCGACTTTCTCATCAAGGAGAAGATCGGGGAAGGCGCCAACGCGGCGGTCTATCTGGCCACCCAGCTTTCCCTGGAGCGGCAGGTGGCGCTGAAAGTGCTCTCCCCGGAGTTTTCCGTAAGCGGGGAAGGCGTGGATCAGTTCCTGCGGGAGGCGCGGGAGGCGGCGAAACTCAACCACATCAACCTTGTGCAGACCTTCGCCGTGGGCAGGGAGGACGATTTCTATTACTTTGCCATGACGAGAATCGTGGGGGAGACCATCACGTCCCGGCTGAAGAGGAAGGGCAAGTTTCCCGTGGACGAAGCGCTCCACATCATCCAGCAGGCGGCGGAAGCGCTCTGTTACGCGTGGCAGGAAAGAAGCCTCATCCACAAGGACATCAAGCCCGACAACATCATGATCGCCGAAGACGGCATCGTGAAAGTCACGGATCTGGGCATGTCCATCCATGCCGGGGAGTGGGTCGATTCCGACGAGGTGGCGGGCAGTCCCGCCTACATGAGCCCGGAACAGCTTACGGGCAAGGTGCTGGACGCCCGCACGGACATCTACTCTCTGGGAGTCACGCTCTATCAGATGCTTTCCGGCAAGCCGCCCTTTACGGGAAAGGATTTCAGGACCCTTGCGGAGGAACATCTGCACAAGGCCCCGGCGAGACTGGACAAGGTGGATCCTTCCATCCCCAAAAACGTGGCGCTTTTCGTGGACAGGATGCTGGCCAAGAAGCCCTCCGGGAGATTCAAGGACATGGAAGAGCTTCTGCGGGAACTCTGGACGCTGCGCCAGACCACCGCTCCGGACAGGAACGTCATCCCCGCCATCCACACCCTTACCACGGCAAGGCTGGATTACGAAAGCTCCGTGGAAAACGCGGAAGTCAAGAAGAGCGTGCGCAAGCTGGAAAATGTGGTCAGCATCCAGAAACGGTATCTCAACATCCTTCTGCCCCTTCTTCCCATCCTCATCGGGGCGGCCATCTCCTTTACCATCTACCGTTACGAATCCGCGCCTCCTGCGGAAAAATCCATGGAAAAGATCGCGCTGGAACGGCTCTCCTCCTTCCAGCATTTCGCCAAGGATCCCACCGTGCCGCTTTCCGTGGTCCAGAAGGAAGGCAAAAGATTGATTACCGAATTCCGGAAAAGCGATGTCAGACTCCGCCGGGCGGTGACCGCCCGCGTCCGGGGGCTCATTTCCGAAGCCAGAGTCACCCGGCTTCAGGCGGAAAACGAAGCGCAGGAACGGAAGATCCAGTTCCTCCGCAACGCCCAGTGGCAGTACGGCGCCTTCCGCACCCTCTTCTGCCGTTTCGCCCCCCACACCCCCCCGCAGGAGGCGGAGAAATATGCGGACAGGCAGAAAAAGCTCAACGACTCCCCCCATTATGCGTCCTTCCTGAAAAGACAGCTCCACCTCTACCGGGATCTTTACAAGTTCCATCAGGGGGAAAAAGAGGGCAGGATTCCCGGCTATCTCCGCGGGGAGGCCCCCTTCTTCCGGGCGCTTCTGGCGAAAAAGTTTTCTCTTGCCGCCTCTCTGCGCCCCGACGATCCGGATCTTGCCGGGATGGTCCTTCTCATGCGGAAGAATCTTTTGCAGGAACTTTCCGAAACGCGCCATCACAAGGGAAAAGAGGAAGCGGAAAAGCTGTTCAAGGAGATCCTCCCCCGGTTCGAAGGGGACGAAGATTTTCCGAAGATCAAGGCCTCTTTCGAAGAGGCGCTGCAATAACCGGAACTTACCGGTAGATGAGGATCTGTTCGCCTTCCCGGCAGAGATTGAATTTTTCCCGGGCGACTTTTTCGGCGGCGGCCGTATCGTGCTCCAGATCGTGCACTTCGCTCAACAGGGTCATTCTCTCTCTCTTGAGCTCGTTGTACTCTTCTCTTTTCAGCCGCACCGCATTCTCCATCTTCCGGTAATTGGAATACACGGGATAGACCATGGCCAGGGAAATGCCGAAGATCACGATAAGAAGAAAGATCAGAAGGTAAGACAACGCTTTTTGAATCGGGTGTTCCATTTTGCCCTGCAACCTTTTTTTGAACGCCGTGTGCCCGTTAATAATATAGCACGGATGCGATGCTATTGCAAATGGAAGCGGTGTACTCAGCGGATCTTCAAAGGAAGAAACTTTGGAAAATCGTGGGCGCGGATCCCGTACAGAGAAGAACTTTCCATCTGGATGAAGGAAGAATTCCGCACAAGGTTCAACCTCAGTTCTTCCGCTTTCCCCTTTTCCTCCCCCAGATCCGCAAGCGGGATCCGGATCTCCGCAACATAGCAGTCCGGGTACTTCTTCACGCAGGATTCCAGCCGGGAAGTGAAGGAAGAATCGAATTTGCCGCCCCCCGCCTTCCCGTCGTACAGAACGCCTGCGGTATTGAGCATGTAATGGTTGTGCGTCCTTCTCCCGGACAAACCCAGCATGATCTCCACGGAATCGTCCTGCCAGACGGCGCCGTCCCTTTTCCCCGCGTCCTCCTTGAAAACGCGCTTTCCGGGAAAGTTTTCCGTCATCGCCTTTATGCCGATATAAAGGTTCTTTTCGTCCAGAAGGAGCTTTACGAAAGTGCGTTCCGTGGGGGGATCTCCTGCGGAAGAAACGAACTTTGTCAGCTCTTCCGCCTTTTTCCAGTCCTCCTCGTCCAGTACGCCGTCGATGCGGATTTTCCCCGTCCTTTTCCCTGCGGGAAGAAAGGCGGGCACGCTCTCCTTCTTGAATTTTTCAAGGATGGACACCGTTTCGTCCACGATCCGGTCCCCGCCCTCCCAGGAGACCCGGTTGCTGAACCGTTCCGAACCGTACCCTTTGTTCTCCACGGACCGTTTCGTGGCAAGATAAGTGCCCCCGTAAGGGCCCTTCACCCCGGCCAGCTGGATGAGGACCGTCTGGGCAAAGGGGCTTCTCCCCTGGATCCGGTGCTGGTAGTCCTGATAGAGCTCGAACTGGTTGCTGGCAAAGGCCAGATCCCCGATGTGGAGGACATGGATCTGGGTCCGGTAGGGCACCTTTTCCTGCTGGAGTTTCCAGCGGGCTATGATGGCTCTGCTGCGGTTTCTGGAGGAGACCAGACGGGAGTTGGTCCACAGCGCCTTTTCCGGCTTGTCTCCCTCCGGAACGAAGGGGATTTTGTTGAGTCTTTCCAGCTCGGAAACGGCAAAGTCACGGTCCGCTTTCTCCAGCTTGCGCAAAGGCAGCTCCAGATCCCTGACCTCGTGCCGCATATCCGCGGAAAAGAAGATCTCCTTTTTCGCCCAGGCATAGACCTCGTCGAAGGCGTCGGAAATCTTTTCGGCAGACTGGATGCGGTGGAGTTCGTCCTGATAATACTGTTTCGTCCTGCCGTATTTCAGGCGGTCTCTCCGTGCCCGGGCCCGGTTGTAGTAGAGCTGGACCGGCGCGGTGTCTCCCGCGGCCCCGCACTGGGGAAGGAGGAAGATGTTGCCGTACTTTTTCCGGATCATGGCTCTTGCATTGTGCCAGTAGTCCGCCGAAAGCATTTCCAGCCGGGAGGAGTGCTGGGCGGGACAGGAAACGTTGATGAGCGCTCCCGTGAGAGTTCCCGCCATATCGAAGGTGAAAAGGAAATTCGCCGTGGGATCGGCTCCCCCCTCGAACCCGTAGAACATTCTGTCTTTCGTGTTCCCGTACATCACGGCATGACCGTGGACGCCGTGGAGGGGATCCTTTTTCACGCCCTTTCTTTTGGAGAAATCGTCCTTGTAGACCGCTCTCCGGTTGTGACCCACCTGGGCGCTGCCGTACCCGTAGGCGAAACCGCCTTCTTTACGGTTTTCGTAGGCCTTGCAGATGATATCGGATAATTTCCCGAAGAGGAATTTCCGGTACTCTCCGCTTTTTACCGTCTTCAGGGAGGTGGGGACCTTGTAGAGATCCCCGTTATGCTCTTCCCGGCTCACCACCGAACTCTGCGCGGCAAAAACCGGGGCGGCGTGGGTATGAGTCCCGCTGAGGATGATCTTTTCCACGGGGAAGGAGGGGATGCGTTTCTTTACCAGCGCGGAAACTTCGTCCAGCATCCCGCTGCCCGCGCTGACGAGATCCGCCGAAACGAAGCAGACGGCGTCTTTGCCGTTGTCCATCCACAGCGCCGTTGCCGTGACGGGATCCAGCACGCCCTTGGAGATCCGTGCGTGAAACTGTCCGGCAATGAGGACAGGCTCCGTGGTGGAAATATCCGCGGACGCCCAGCCGATCTTCAGCGCATTCTCCTTTTTCTTTTCCTGCGGCACGTTTTCGCTTTTCAGAAACGAACACGCGCTTCCCGCAAGGAGAAACGCGCAGGAAAGCAAAAGGAAAGGCATCCTCTTTTTCATCTCTTCTTCCCCTTGGAAAGGAACGGACGGGCAACTGTTCCCGTCCGTCCTTGAGTTTTACTTCTTTTCTTCCTTGTGGTCTTTGGACCAGAGCTTTTTGAGCGCCTTCACCGTCTTTTCCACAAGCTCGTTCCCGCCTTTCCAGGAGACGAGATTGCAGTAGCGGGAGGCGCTGTAGCCCCGGTTGAGGAAGCCCCGTTTCGTGGCAAGATAGCTTCCTCCGCTCTCGCCCGGCACGCCGCTAAGCTGCACGATGAAGGTCTGGATGAAGGGACTTCTGCCCTGGATCCGGTGCTGGTAATCCACGTACAGCTCGAACTGGTTGCTGGCAAAGGCGATGTCTCCGATGGAGACCACATGGGCCTGGGTATTGTACTTGGTGGTCTTCTGCTGCGCCTCCCACCTGCGGATGATCCCCTTGCAGCGGTTCCGCCCGGAAAGGAGGATGGAATTCCTTTTCAGCGTCTCCTGCGGATCCACGCCCTTTTCCTCCGGCTGGAAGGACTGTTTGTTCAATTCCTCGAGCTGGGCGCAGGAGATCTCGTAATCCTCCCTGGTGATCATGCGCCGGGAGAGGGCCAGATCCAGCACTTCGTGATGGATGGGGGCGCTGGTGATGAGATCCTTTTTCGCCCAGGAATAGACCTCCTTCACGCTGGAAGAGATCCTTTCGGCAATGTCCCTGCGCCGGAACTCTTCGGCAAAGAGCTCCTTTTCCCTCCCGTACTTGAGGGCGTACCTGCGGTATTCCGCCTTGACGCAGTGGAGCTGACGGGGAGAAAGATCCCCCGCCGCCGCGGCCTGGGGAAGAATGAAGATGTCGCCGAAAATCTTCCGGATGGCGATCCTCGTTTCGTTCCAGAAGGAGGCGGAGATCTGGTACATGCCTTCCGAATTCTGGGAGGGACAGGGCACATTCACCAGTACGCCGGTAAGTTTCTTCTTCGCATCGAAGGTGAAAAGAAGGTTCACGAAGGGATCGGAAGCCCCTTCGTAGCCGCTGAACTTGTCGTCGTTGGTCTTTCCGTACATCACGGCGTGCCCGTTGACCCCGTGGGTGGAGTTGTTCACCGCGCCGGGCCGCTTGGAAACGTCGTCCATGTAGAGGCATCTTCTGCTGTGGGAGACCACGGCCAGCCCGTACCCGTAGGCGATGGCGCCGGGAGCGCGTTTTTCATACGCTTCGCAGACGATGGAAGCGAGCTGGTCCACCAGGAACTTCCTGTACTTGAGCCCGTCGGTGATCTTCATGGAGGTGGGGATCTTCACGTCTCCGGAAAGGGGGCCGTTTTTCCCGGTCACGCCCACTTCATGGTACCCGGGCCCCGTATGGGTGTGGGTGACGTTGAGAAGGATCTTGTCCACGGGAATGTTTTTGTTGCGTTTCTTCACCGCCTCCTTCACTGGGTCGTAAAGGCCTCGGCAGGTGACCAGATCGATGGAAAGGAAGCACACGTCGTCCTTGCCGTCGCTGATCCACAGCGCGGTGGCGGTGGCGGGATCCAGAATGCCTTTGGAAACTCTGACGTGGAACTGCCCCGGAAGATTCACCGGGTCCTTGGTGGAAACGTCCGCGGACGCCCAGCCGATGGAAAGCGCGTTTTTATCCATTTTCGTACTCCTTATTGAGTGTGATTTCAGATCTTCTGGATGAGGTAGTGCACGGAGGGGAAGAGTCCGCCCGTATGGAAGGAGATCTTCCCGTCCTTCGTGACCACGGAATCGGCGGGGCCCACCTGCATCCCGCTGTCGCCGATGGCGTCCACGCGGAAATCCCCGGTGCCGTTCTCGATCTCGATCTCCGCTTCGATGATCTCCGCCTCCACGGGGCCGTGTCCTTTGGAGTACTGGACGGTGTGGTCGTCATTGTACTTTGCATCCGTGTTGTCGCAGTTGCCCACGACGGTGAGGAGGATGTTGTCGGATTCGGCAATGGGGGCGTCGGAAAGGGAGCTCATGACGATGGCCGCATAGGCATTGCGGCAGCGGATGGTCACCCCGTTGAGCTTGATTTCCCCCGCGACTCCCAGAAAACCGTAGGCGCCTTTCGTGCGGGGTGTGTCGATAAGCCCGATGCGTTTTTTGAGATCCCGGACCACTTCTCCCGTATCGGAAACGATTTTGTCCGCATCCTCCGGAACGCGCCGCCGGAAGGGATCCGCCTTTTTCGCGTTGGCGGGAAGGTTCATCTTGTCCACCATGGAGGCGGTCGTGGAAAATTCCGGAGCGCCGGCAAAGGCGGGGAAGCAGGCAACCGTAGTGGCGTTGTCCTGCCCCGGGGCCCGCCCGGTATCCAGTTCCACGCCCTCCGCCTTTGCGCTGTTTTCCGCATCGGAGACCATGAGTTCATTCACCGGGACCACGGTGATCTCGTCGGAAGCGCGCACGTCTTTCCTGCGCACCATCAGCGCGGCGTGATAGAAGAGGGAGAAGCGGCAGGGATCGTTGAAGGCGTCGAAAATGCCGCTGCGGTAGGGGACCCCGGAAAGGGCTTCCCCGGTGATGGGGGCGGCGATCATATCGATGTCGGGGCGGGTGTCATACCGGTAGGTGTGGATGGTGGCTCCGCTCCAGTCCTGCAGGGCGCAGCAGGCGGCGATATGCAATGTTCCTTCCGCACGGAACTGGTTGGGCCATGGATCGTCCCACTCGGAAATGAAGAAGGGCCGGTCGGCGGTCCGCATGAAGGGGAAGCCGTCCAGCCAGGTCCCCCGTTCGCCCAGGAAGGAGGCATTTTTCAGCGCCTTGAGGTGGGGCGCCCACTTCCAGCCGTACCAGTAGGTGTGGCTGTCGGTGAAATCCATATCCAGAGAGGCCCGGATGAGCGCGCCTCCTCCGCTGTTCCAGTTGGTTCCGGTGATGGGGATCTTGACGCCCAGCTTGCGCATGTGATCCCGCATGTCGTCGAAATATTTCTTCTGCAGATCGATCTTGAAGAGGATCATTTCCCTTGTTGAATTGTCGGAAAAATTGATCTCTTCCAGTTCCGGATAGTTCTGCTCTTTCCGCCATGCCCGGTACATCTCCTTGAGACGGGTTAGATACGGCTCTCCGATGATGTCGCAGTTGTTGAAGATCTCGCTCTCGTTGGTGATCTCCGTAAGCGCGATGGCCGGATCGTCCTTGTAGGCGAGTTTGGTGTAGGGGTTGTAGTGGGTCCAGATCTGTTCGCAGAACTCTTTCTGCAGAAAGATCATTCTCTCGTCGAACATGCTGTGCTTCTTGGCGGCGTCCCGCAGGGCGATGGGATTGTCCACGCCGTCGCCGCTGCGGAAACGGCGGTAGGTGAGCATGTCGAGATAGGAGTAAACGCCGTTCTTCTTGAGGGCGTAGATGAGGTAATCCAGTCTGTCCATGCTTTCCGGATCCAGACTGCGGGTGTTCTCCAGACGTTTTCCTCTGGTGAACTGGAAGATGTTGGGGGTGGACCAGTCGCCGTCCATCTGATGGAACCGCACGATGTTCAATCCGAACTTGGCAAGGCGTTTGGCCACGATCTCGCTGTATTCATGGGAGGGGAAGCAGGCTCCGCTGTTGAAGTTCGTTCCCCAGAATTTCGCTTCGTGCCCGTCCTGAAAGACCATTTTTCCTTCTTTGCAGGTGAGGAACCCGTGTTTCCCCGCGGGGGCCTCCTCCTGGAAGACGAAGGAAATGTCGATGGGGGAATCGTCCCACGGGGGGGTGAAGTCCACGGTGCGGATGGTGTCGGTCTGCATTTTTTCTCCTCTTTCCGGCGGGAAATCCCGCCTTGTTCTGGTTGTTCCGTTTCCGGATCCTTTACTCCTACAATATCATGCGGGAGGGGAATTGCAATGACAAATAAGGGTAAAATTTTGCTATTACAGGTATTTTGTTGCTGTACGGCCCGTTTTTGCGGGAAAAACGCGGTGGGAAGAGACAAGTCAGGGCATTTTCGAGGGCTGGCAGAAAAAAAACACACCTGTTGCTTCCTGCCGGAGCGGGTTCGAGGGGGGAGAGGGAAAAAACACTTCTGGTGTTTCCAGCCGGGACGTTTTCGGGTGCTGGGAAAAAACACTTCTGATGTTTCCAGCCGGGGCCGGGTTCGAGGGGGGAGATGGAAAAAACACGGCGGATGTTTCCTGCCCAGGCCGTTTTCGAGGGGGGAGAGACAAACGCGCTCGCGCTTTTTTCTCTCCCCCTGGACCCCCTCGTTTTTTCATGCAGAAAGCCCGTGCTGGCGGGGTAGGTCCTTGGGTACAGAAGCGTCAG